>WTIQ01000072.1:0-3656 GCA_011525185.1 Paracoccaceae bacterium
GCTTCTTGGTGCATTCATGCACAAAAATCTGTTGCAACACGACGCTATTGAGGATGCGCTCGCACATCGCATTTCGCTAAAACTCTCGTCTTTAGAAATGTCGGAGCAGTATTTGCGCGAGTTTTGCAATCGCTCCTTTCGCGAAGATAGCACACTCGCTGAATCTGCGCGTGCAGACATTATGGCCACTTTCGACCGCGATCCGGCGTGTCATCGCTTCTTGCAGCCGCTTCTCTACTTCAAAGGGTTTCAAGCGGTCCAAGCCTATCGCGTTGGCAATTTTATGTGGCGTCATGGCAAACGGGATATGGCCTATTTTCTGCAATCGCGTGTGTCCGAAGTCTTTGGCATAGACATCCATCCAGGCGCGACCATTGGCAAGGGGCTGATGATCGATCATGCGCATTCGATTGTGGTGGGCGAAACGGCCGTTGTGGGCGATAATGTGTCTATGCTGCATTCCGTTACGCTTGGAGGAACGGGCAAGGAGGAAGAGGATCGCCATCCCAAAATCGGTGATGGTGTTTTGATCGGTGCAGGAGCGAAGGTGCTTGGCAATATCCGCGTCGGTCACTGTTCACGGATCGCGGCAGGATCTGTCGTCTTAACCGAAGTCCCCCCCAAAACCACCGTGGCAGGCGTGCCGGCCAAAATCGTAGGGGAAGCGGGGTGTAAAACACCGTCTATTACGATGGATCAACTCTTGTCGCAAGCATAGACGCAGACCAGTGACTGCAGGCGTTTTCAGGAGACGAGCGCCAATTTTTAGGTCTCTCTTGGTTTGTGCTCTTTCGTAATTGTACGTTAAGGGCAACAATGGGAGTGTTAAGCGTTGCAATCACCGTATACAAATTACATCTCCATTGTCGCGAATAGCAGAAAAACAGCCCGACCAGTGCTCACAACAGGCGGGCTGTTTATTATTATGCGAGTGACCTAAACAAGCATCAAAAATGGATTCTCGAGCTTGCGCACAATCTCATCCAGCAAAAGCGCCCCAAGAGCGCCATCAATGGCTCTATGATCGCAAGAGAGTGTGACGGACATGATCGTGGCGGTGCCAAGCGAGCCATCCTCTTTCACAACGGGCTTTTTCTTGCCTGCTCCAACTGCGAGGATTGCCGCATGAGGCGGGTTAATCACAGCATCGAAATTATCGACACCAAACATGCCCAGGTTGGAAATCGCAAAACTTCCGCCCTGATATTCATGCGGTTGCAGCTTTTTGTCTCGCGCACGCATTGCGAGGTCTTTCATTTCCCTGCTCAAGTCAGACAGTGACTTGCGCTCTGCATCCTGCAAGACGGGTGTAATTAACCCGCCTTCAATAGCAACGGCAACGGCAATGTCTGAGGCGGTGAATTGCAAGAGCCGATCCCCTGCCCACACCACATTTGCGGTTTTTTGCGCCTGCAAGGCCATTGCACAGGCTTTGATGATGAAATCATTCACCGAAAGCTTTACACCTTGCTCCGAAAGCTCAGCGTTCGCGGTTGCCCGCAGCGCAAGGAGCGCATCCAGATTTATGTCACGGCGCAAATAAAAATGCGGAATAGTTTGTTTGGACTCACTCAAACGCGACGCAATGGTTTTGCGCATATTGTCCAGCGCAATTTCTTCATAGTCTCGCGCTTCATAGAGCTTAGCAACCGCTTCGGCTGACACCGTTTTCATCAATGGCACAGGAGCAGCAGAGGGCGCGTTTACCTCCGCAGCTACAGTTGCGCCAAGAGGAGCAGACTGCCCTAAGACATCGGCTTTTACAATACGCCCCCGTGGTCCGCTACCTGTGATGATCGCTAGGTCTATACCTTTGTCAGCAGCGATGCGGCGCGCCAAGGGTGTTGCAAAAATGCGTTTTCCATCAGCTGCAGCGGGTTTTGGCGCTGGTGTTGGCATAGCTGATACGGCGGCTGGCTTTGCTGCCTCTTCAGCTGCTGCCTTGGTCGCAGAGGCCACCACCTCCTGGGCGGGAGCCGCCGTCGCCACGTCTTCGCCCTCCTCCAAGAGAAGTGCGATTGGCGCATTTACTTTAACGTTTTCAGCCCCCTCAGCCACAAGCAGCTTGCCAATGACCCCTTCGTCAACGGCTTCAAATTCCATTGTTGCCTTGTCGGTTTCAATTTCGGCCAAAAGATCGCCTGAAGATACGCGATCCCCCTCCTTGACCAACCACTTGGCCAAGGTGCCCTCTTCCATTGTGGGGGACAAAGCAGGCATGAGTATTTCTGTAGACATCGCGCTTCCCCTTACCGATATGTCACTGACTTCACGGCCTCAATCACCTCAGCCGTGGTGACAAGCGCATGTTTTTCTAAATTTGCTGCATAGGGCATGGGAACATCTTTCCCAGTGCAATTGAGAACGGGTGCATCCAAATAGTCAAAAGCGCGTTGCATAATCACAGCAGAGATATGGTTCCCGATGGAACCTACGGGAAAGCCCTCTTCCACCGTCACGCATCGATTGGTTTTCTGAACTGACGCAAGAACCGTTTCATAATCAATGGGGCGAAGGCTACGCAGATCAATGACCTCGGCCTCGATCCCGTCACCCGCCAATTGCTCGGCCGCCTCAAGCGCATATTGCATCCCAATGCCAAAGCTCACAAGGGTGATATCAGAGCCCTCCCGCCAAATGCGGGCTTTGCCAAATGGAATGGTAAAATCCTCCATCGCTGGCACGTCAAAGCTACGACCATAAAGAATTTCGTTTTCCAAAAAGATCACTGGGTTGGGGTCACGGATCGCCGATTTTAACAGCCCTTTTGCATCCGAGGCCGAATAGGGCATCGCAACTTTTAGCCCAGGGATATGCGCATACCAAGCGGCATAGTCTTGGCTGTGCTGGGCAGCCACGCGAGCCGCTGCGCCATTGGGGCCACGAAACACCATTGGCGCTCCCATTTGACCACCCGACATATAAAGTGTCTTGGCAGCGGAATTGATGATCTGGTCCATGGCTTGCATCGCAAAGTTAAAGGTCATGAATTCCACAATCGGCTTTAGCCCGCCAAATGCTGCCCCAACCGCAATCCCTGCAAATCCATGTTCGGTGATCGGCGTATCAATCACACGTTTGCTGCCAAAATCGTCCAACAGACCCTGTGAGACCTTATAGGCGCCTTGGTATTCACCGACCTCTTCACCCATCAAAAAGACATTAGGATCGGCACGCATTTCTTCGGCCATCGCATCGCGCAATGCTTCGCGTACCGTTTGCTGCTTCATCGGTGTCCCCTCTGGCCAATCGGGCGTCCGCTCAACTGAATTCGTCTGAGGTGCTGCCGCCGCAACTGTCGCGGCTGGTGTGCTATCCACAGGCGCAGCAGGCTTTGAAAGAGTCTGTTCCGACGCGATCGGCACATCGTCTGCACTCTCGCCCTCTCCTAAGAGAATAGCTATCGGTGCATTCACTTTGACGTTTTCCGTCCCTTCCGCGACGAGCAGTTTGCCAATGGTTCCCTCGTCAACGGCCTCAAATTCCATCGTGGCCTTATCGGTTTCAATCTCGGCAATAATATCTCCAGAGGAGACCTGATCGCCCTCTGAAACCAACCATTTTGAAAGCGTACCCTCTTCCATAGTGGGGGAAAGGGCAGGCATGAGGATTTCAACTGACATGTCTCTTTTATCCCTTTTTAAGCGTAAATATCT
>WTIQ01000072.1:3666-7503 GCA_011525185.1 Paracoccaceae bacterium
TATCTGTCCAGAGCTCTTCCAAAGGAGGCTCAGGGCTTTCTTTTGCAAAATCCGCAGAGGCGTTCACGATGCTCTTGACGTCTTTATCGATCGCTTTGAGATCGTCTTCACTGGCGTGATTTCCAGTCAAAAGAAGCGATCTGACGTGTTCAATTGCATCCCGTTCTTCGCGCATCTTTTGTACCTCTTCTCGGGTTCGGTACTTGGCCGGGTCTGACATGGAATGCCCGCGATAGCGATAGGTCTTAACCTCAAGGATATAAGGCCCTTTCCCTGCGCGGCAGTGTTTGACAGCGCGATCTCCCGCATCTTTGACCGCTAAGACATCCATACCATCAACCGCCTCACCGGGGATGCCAAAGGCCTCACCGCGCGTGAAAATATCTGGTGTAGAGGTAGATCGGTTTTGGGCTGTCCCCATCGCATATTGATTGTTTTCAATCACAAAAATTACCGGCAAACCCCAAAGTGCGGCCATATTAAAGGTCTCGTAAACTTGCCCTTGATTAGCAGCCCCATCGCCGAAATATGTGAAAGTGACCCGACCATTGCCTTGGTACTTATCCGCAAAAGCAAGTCCCGCCCCAAGCGGCACCTGCGCCCCCACAATGCCATGCCCGCCATAGAAATGCTTTTCTTTGCTGAACATATGCATCGAACCGCCCTTGCCTTTCGAATAGCCTCCGATGCGCCCCGTCAACTCTGCCATGACCCCATTGGGGTCCATGCCTGCAGCCAACATATGGCCGTGATCCCGATAGGAGGTAATGCGCTTGTCGCCCTCTTCAGCCGCCGCTTCAAGCCCGACCACAACCGCCTCTTGACCGATGTAAAGATGGCAAAAACCGCCAATGAGACCCATTCCATAGAGCTGACCCGCTTTTTCCTCAAAACGGCGGATCAGCAACATATCTTTGTAATATTGTAGTAATTCTTCAGCAGAGACATTCGGCTTTGACTTGGGTTTACCAGCAGCCATTCACAGCACTCCCTAAAAATAGTTTAACGTTAAACTATTAATAGCACAGAACGATACAGATTTGCGAGCAAAAAATGCCCTTCACAAGTGCAAACTTATTTTTTCATTAATAACAAAGACTTACCGTATAACCAGCTCGTTCGCACCGACGTAGCCGAGAATATCTCGCGCTTGCTGATCCAGCAAATCCAAATCAAGGTAATCATCTGACATGCGTTTTGTCAGGTTTTCCATACGCGCGACTTCGGCTTGCAGCATCTTAAGTTCATTTTCAAGTTTGACGTTGTCATCAATAATTTCGGCACGCCGAAAGAGACCATAATCTCCCTGAACCGCCGCAAATGAGAAATAAACCGCAAGACCAATGCAGGCGACAAAGATGCCAAATGTTCCCCAACTGCTAAAAATTGAACGCACTGCTACACCTGCCTTTTGCCCTGTTCCGAGCTTGACAGTACTATGACACAGTTAGAAGCCGCTGTGAATCCCTAAAATGTTGTGCGCAAATGCCTGAGCCTTAGCCGCCTGCAGAAGACGCCGCTGCAATTTCTGCGATTGTCTGGCCCAAAGCCTCATCAAAGGCAGCACCGCTCTGCTGAGCACTCAAACCCTCGGTCAACGCACGCGAGAAGCTCGCAATAACACCGTTATTTTCGCTCAAGCGGCGATTAGCTTCGTCACGGGAGTATCCCCCAGACAGAGCCACAACACGCATCACATTAGGATGCGCCACCAAATCAGCGTAAAGGTTTGGCTGCTCTGGCAATGTCAATTTCAGCATCACCTTCTCATTATCGGCCAGCTGATCGAGATGCTTTTTCAAATGCGACAAAAGCATTTGCTCCGCGTCTGCTTTGTCAGAGGCGTTAATATTTACCTCTGGCTCAATAATAGGCACGAGACAGTGCGACAGAATTTGCCGCCCAATATTAAATTGTTGAGATACGACCCGATCAACGCCAGTTTCATCCGCGCGGTGAATAACAGAGCGCATTTTTGTTCCAAAAATATTGGCGGCTTTTGCTTTCACCAACAAGGCGTCAAGATCAGGCATCTCTTTTAAGATTTGACCTCCGCTTTCCTCGTCTGCCAAGCCTTTGTCTACTTTCAAAAAAGGGACGACTTGGCGTTCTTGCCAGAGATAATCTGCAACGGGCTTCCCTTCGACGGTGCGATCCATGGTGCTTTCAAACAAGATTGCCGCGATCACATGATCTCCTTTGAAGGCGGGCGATGTCATGATGCGGCAGCGCATCTCATGGATTAAATCAAACATTTCATCATCAGACGCATATTGCCCTGCGTCCACACCATAAAGCGCAAGCGCCTTTGGCGTTGAGCCACCGCTTTGGTCCAAAGCCGCCACAAATCCTGGCGCATTAGACATTTGTTCAGCTTGTTGTGCGGTGGTCATGTTTCTAAATCCTCTAGTCATCTCACAAAGGGTTAATCAGAGCGTTAATGTCTTCTGCGGTCTCAATACGGTAGCCGCGTTCGGTTTGCAATTTGGTTAGCGCTAACCTTTTTAAATGACCTCTGCACAACGCCGCACCCGTTTAGAAATGCGGCATTTAAGTTATGCACCCTTTTAGCTCTTCGTTTAATGGGACGTCTTCAAAACCTCTACACCTGGCAGATCTTTACCCTCCATCCATTCGAGGAACGCCCCTCCTGCAGTTGATACATATGTGAAACCTTCTGCCGCCGCTGCTGCATTTAGGGCCGCAACGGTATCGCCCCCTCCCGCGACGGAGACAAGTTTTTGCGCTGCTGAGAGATTTGCGACCTCCAAAGCGGCCGCATTCGTGGCAGCATCAAAGGGGGCGAGCTCAAACGCTCCAAGAGGACCGTTCCAAATCACGGTCCTAGAGCGCTGAAAGACTTTAATAATCTTTTCAATGCTTCTGGGACCCGCATCTAAAATCATGCCATCCGAAGGACATTGATCGGCATCGACGTTCTCAGAGGGGGCATGAGCCTTAAACTCTTTGGCGATCACGATGTCCGACGGCAATATGATCTCACAGCCAACATCCGATGCTTTTGACAAAATCTTGAGCGCTGTTTGCGTCATATCATGTTCAGCTAAAGAGGCACCAACATCATGCCCCTGCGCTGCAAGAAAGGTGTTTGCCATCCCTCCCCCAATCACAAGATGATCCACTTTCGAAATGAGATTTCCCAGCAATTCGAGCTTTGTTGACACTTTTGCGCCACCAACAACCGCTGTCACGGGCCGCTCAGGTGAGCCAAGAGCTTGTTCAAGCGCCTGAAGCTCCGCTGCCATTAAAAGCCCCGCACAGGAGGGCAGATAGCGTGCAACACCCTCTGTACTGGCATGTGCACGATGCGCCGCGGAAAAGGCATCATTGCAATAAATGTCCCCCAGAGCTGCAATTTTTTGGGCAAAATCCAAATCATTTTGCTCTTCCTCAGGGTGAAAGCGTGTATTTTCCAACAGGAGTACTTTCCCAGCCTTTAGTAATTCACAGGCCGTCTCTGCCGCAGGGCCGATGCAATTTGCAACAAAGACAACATCGTACCCAAAGGCTTGTTCTAGCGCGCCATGCAAGTGTTGAAGAGATAAATCGCGTCGAAAGTCTCCCTTGGGCCGTCCAAAATGAGCAAGTAAAATAGGTTTCCCGCCGTTTTCAACAATATGGCGTACTGTTGGAACGATTTTTTCTATGCGCGTCGCATCACGCACCTGCCCATTTTCTAAAGGAACGTTGATATCAACACGCAATAAAACGCGCTTATTTGAGACATCAAAATCGTGAAGAGTTTTCCACTGCATCCTGCTAACTTATCCTGATCTCCTGATGGTTCTATTACGCGCTCTCCTTAAACCACCAGTC
>WTIQ01000302.1 GCA_011525185.1 Paracoccaceae bacterium
CCCAAATCCTACAACCGCTCTGGCCAATTCGTAGGTTAACAAACTACCTTTTGTGCGAAAATATATCACAAAGTTTCTTTATTTTACATCAAAAATGATATTTTATATACATTAGTATCATTTTTGATGACAATTGCCTAGTCTACTCGATCAATTTAGTCAACTTAATCGTGTGTCTTTCTAAATTTAGCTTGGGTTTCGGCATCGGCAGGCGTTTGGTAGGTTTTCTTCCACTCTGCCATCGTCATCCCATAAAAAATCTCTCTTGCCTCATCTTTTGTCAGCTCAATCCCTTTATCCTGAGCAGCCTCCTGATACCAGCGCGACAGGCAGTTTCGACAAAATCCCGCCATATTCATCAAATCGATATTTTGCACATCCGTGCGCTCAGTCATTAAATGATCGCGAAGTTTTCTAAAGGCTGCCGCCTCTAGCTCGGTCTGTGTCCTTTGATCCATATTCTGTCTCTTTCACAACTCTTTTACTAGAGAATAGACCCCTGACACGGACAAAACAACCGCCCAAGCCCTGAAGTGAAACATAGGCACACATTTGAAACCACGTCTCACGTCACTGCAAGATTACAGTCATTAAACGACATTAACAAAAATCAAAGCGTCAAAGAGGTGTTATGCTGTTGTAAAATGTGAAATAGAGGGGATAATAAACGCCACGAGCGCAAGTGTCTATCGGCGCTTACACAAGTTAAAATACGCTAGGAGCTGTCATGAGACGCAATAGAAACGTCAAAATCGTCGCAACGCTGGGGCCAGCTTCCTCAACCTATGACGTTATAAAGGCGCTACATGAAGCTGGCGCAGATGTTTTTCGCCTTAATATGAGCCATGGTGAACATGCTGACATCGCAAAACGTCATGACATTATCCGTCAAGTGGAAAAAGATCTCAACAGCCCGATCGGTATCCTTGCAGATTTGCAAGGGCCAAAGCTTCGGGTGGGCACGTTTGAAAACGAGTTTGAAGACCTTGAGGCGGGAGCCTCCTTTCGCCTTGACCTGAACGATGAACCTGGCTCAAAAGAGCGCGTTCAACTTCCGCATCCCGAAATTTTTGCCGCTCTGAAAACCGGGGCACATCTGCTGATAAATGATGGAAAAATTCGGCTAGAGGTGGAAAGCTGTGGTGCAGATTTTGCGCAATGTCGCGTGGAAATTGGCGGTACAATTTCGGATCGCAAAGGTGTGAATGTGCCCGATGTCGTCCTCCCCCTCGCCGCCCTCTCCGATAAAGACCGCAAAGATTTAGAATTTGTTTGTGATTTGGGTGTCGATTGGCTCGCTCTTTCGTTTGTGCAAAGACCGCAGGATTTGCTCGAAGCGCGCGAATTAGCAGCGGGACGGGCAGCGATCCTGTCCAAAATCGAAAAACCCACCGCCGTTGAGCAATTTGATGAAATTTTAAACGTTTCTGACGGCATTATGGTGGCACGGGGCGATTTGGGTGTTGAACTACCTGTGCAAAACGTCCCCCCGATCCAAAAGCGTCTGGTCCGCAAATGCCGTGCCGCAGCAAAACCTGTGATCGTAGCCACCCAAATGCTGGAATCTATGATCGAAAGCCCCATGCCCACCCGCGCAGAAGTCTCAGATGTCGCCACAGCGATATATGAGGGGGCAGACGCCATCATGCTCTCTGCGGAATCGGCAGCAGGCCAATACCCCATTGAAGCAGTCACCACGATGGATAATGTGGCCACAGAGGTGGAGAGCGATCCCACCTATACCTCTATTATCGAAGCCTCCCGAAGCGCCAATCGGACCAGCGTCGCAGAAGGCATTGTTGCAGCTGCCCGAGAGATTGCTGAAACCACCGAAGTGAAAGCCATCTGTTGCTATACCGAGAGCGGAACAACGGCCCTATTGACCGCACGCGAACGCCCCCGCGTTCCCATTATTGCCATGACCTCTCTGATGGAAACGGCCCGTCGCCTCGCGCTGAGCTGGGGGACCAACTGTGTGATGTCCGGTCCCAAAAAGCGTTTTAAACACGCAGTGATTTCAGCCGTTCGCGCGACATTATCAGAAGGCTATGCCACCGCAGACGATCAAGTTGTTGTCACGGCTGGTGTCCCCTTCAACATTCCAGGAACGACCAATATTCTACGGGTGGCCCCTTGCGATGAGCGTCAAATCTATTCAACGGAATTAGAATAAGCGAGCGCGGTTCTATAAAGCTCTTGCCTTCACAAAAATCATGGTTTAACAGCACCAAACCTAAGCGGGTCCGGCGTCGGCATGCCGAGGCGCGTTTACACTCTCTAACGAACGGAGACAAAAATGCCAAAGATGAAAACAAAATCGAGCTGCAAAAAGCGGTTCAAAGTGACGGCCTCTGGTCGCGTAAAGTCAGCGCAGGCTGGCAAGCGCCACGGAATGATTAAGCGCACACGCAAATTTATCCGCCAAGCGCGCGGTACAACGGTTATGTCTGCACCTGATGAGAAGATCATCAAGTCCATGATGCCCTACGCCCGCTAAAGGAGGAGTGAAAGATGTCTCGTGTAAAAGGTGGTACAGTCACTCATGCCCGTCACAAGAAGATCGTAGATCAAGCCAAAGGCTACTACGGTCGTCGCAAGAATACCTTTAAAGTCGCCGCGCAAGCTGTTGATAAAGCGAACCAATATGCAACGCGCGATCGTCATAATCGTAAACGCAACTTCAGAAGCCTCTGGATTCAGCGCATCAACGCCGCTGTACGCAGCCATGATGAAGCCCTGACCTACTCACGCTTTATCAATGGCCTGAGCTTGGCTGGGATCGAGGTAGATCGCAAGGTGCTCGCAGATTTGGCCGTGCATGAGCCTGATGCTTTTGGGGCCATTGTGGATCAAGCCAAGGCTGCGCTCGGTTAAATCGACGTATAATCGGGATCGTGACAAAAACTCTGGGAAGCCGCACAAAAGGTGCGGCTTTTTCGTTTTTACTAAGAACACGGAACACATAGAAAAGACCTTTGCATAACACCACACCCACTTAGAAATAAGGTTCGCGACTGCCTCATGTAGGCGCGTGCGTGCGATGACGGAACCTTTGAGGATTCACCGCAATACCCATATATTTCAATAAGTTGATATAGTGAACGCGCCAGCCGAGGGGACAGGCAGGCGCGGGCCGGTGGCGCCGTTAGGCACGGTGTGTTGGCTATTTATTCTATTATGCAATTGTCTTTAGAAGATACCAAAAAGCGCTCCTAATGGTGGAATCACAGTACCGCGCCTGCCTGCCCGTTCGACAGGAGCGGTCCTCAGTTTAAAATAGACATGCAGATATGACAGATCTTTTTATACCATTCTTATCGAATTTTACTCTGTGACCTTGCGCCAATCCCCAAATATGATAGCACCGTCTCTGATATTTTGGAGGTCCACATGCAAGAGCTGCGTGACAAGTATATTTCCGCCATTGCCGAGGCTGAAGACGAAGCCGCATTGGAAAGCGTCCGTCTCGCCGCTGTTGGCAAAAAAGGCGAAGTCTCTCTTAAAATGCGAGAGCTTGGAAAAATGACGCCAGAAGAGCGTCAAACAGTTGGACCTGCGCTGAATGCTCTCAAAGAGGAAGTCAACTCCGCAATTGCGGCGCGCAAAACCGCGTTGGCTGATGCCGCCCTTGAGGAGCGTCTGAGAGCCGAATGGCTTGACGTGACCCTACCCGCGCGGCGACGTGGTCAGGGGACACTCCACCCTGTGAGCCAAGTCACCGAAGAAGTCACCGCAATTTTCGCGGATATGGGTTTTGCCGTTGCGGAAGGGCCGCGGGTCGACACTGACTGGTATAATTTTGACGCTCTCAATATTCCAAGCCACCACCCTGCCCGCGCAGAAATGGATACGTTTTACATGCACCGCGCCGAAGGGGACAATCGGCCTCCCCATGTGTTGCGCACGCACACAAGCCCTGTGCAGGTGCGCACAATGGAAAAAACGGGGGCACCTGTGCGCATCATCTGCCCAGGCGGCGTTTATCGCGCGGATTATGACCAGACCCACACGCCCATGTTTCATCAGGTCGAAGGTTTGGTCGTTGATAAAGACATTTCGATGGCGCATCTCAAATGGGTGCTCGAAGAGTTTGTGAAAGCCTTCTTCAATGTGGAACACGCAGAACTTCGCTTTCGAGCGTCACATTTTCCCTTCACTGAGCCCTCTGCTGAGGTGGACCTTAGATGCTCTTGGGATAAAGGGCAGCTTAAAGTGGGTGAAGGGGACGATTGGATGGAGATCCTCGGCAGCGGCATGGTGCATCCCAAAGTCTTGGCCGCAGGGGGCATTGACCCTGAGGCGTACCAAGGCTTTGCCTTTGGCATGGGGATCGACCGCATAGCGATGCTGAAATACGGCATTCCTGACTTGCGTGCCTTTTTCGACAGCGATTTGCGCTGGCTGCGTCACTACGGGTTTACTGCGCTCGACCAGCCTACGCTTCATGGCGGACTTGCGCGCTAGTCTTGCCAAGAGCGGGAACGCGCGAGCGGCTTCAGCATAAAGAATTAAAGACACTGTCCCCATGCGCAAATAGCACGGGAACGGAATACCAATTGCCCTTTCCCTCTAGTCTGCGCCTATGCTCCAAGCGACATGGATAGAACATGAATTGTCAGTCCCTTATATTTTGTCTACTCTTTTGATCACGAAACGCCCAACCTCCGATACCCAACGCGGTGATCAAAAAATGCCCGTTCTTGACCAATTAGACGCCAAACAGTTGATAAGCCCTACATCGTGCAAGCTCCGGCATTTGACAGAAACGCATTTTGACGACCTTTTTACATCACCTTGTAACGTTCCATCGGGCTATGTGTCCCATATGTACAATCGGTATTTAGCCTTACCTCAAGCTCTGAGAAGCAATTCTATGAACGGAAGCGTTTTTCATTTGATTGTAGCTGTCGCCTTGTTTCGCTCTGGCATTCATCCACTATATCAGGAAGCCAGTATAACCTTTGTTCCTCATGCGATATTTGATATTGTTGCGTTTAGATCAGACGAAAGCATAGTATGCTTTTCTCTCAAAACATCTTTTCGGGAACGTTGGAAAGAAGCTGATCTCGAAGCACGCGCATTAAAAATGGTCCACAGACGCGCACAATGTTTGTTGATTTCTTATGAAACCGATGATGCGAATACAACGCGTCGTAAAATTGCCTCAGGTGGGGCTATCGCACTGGACAATGCTATTTCCGCCGTGACAATCCAATTTGATGATCTGATTAAAGAGCTTAGCTCACATGAATTTATTGTGCCACCAACCGTCCCTATGATGCAAAAAGCACAGTTATCTTCAACTAACCCTCTTTGAGCGTTGCAAAAATTTGCTTCGCGGTTGCTTTGATCGCGTTGACTGCAACCGAATTTCCAAGTTGTTTCATAGCCTGCGTTTCTGAAACGGGAAAGTTGAAGTCTTCTGGAAATCCGTTCATCATTTTACCCTCGACAGAGGTGATTTTGCGGATCCGACCGTTCACCATATAGGTGTCCCAATTTCTCCTATCGTTCAAACCAGACGACTTCCCGCCCACCCTTAATGTGTAACCAACGGATTTATTACATGGCTCACCGAAAACGTCAGACATGAAATAATCTAGTGGAACAGGCTCTGGGAAGATAAAGTCTTTTTTGTTTTGAACACGTTTATGAAAGCACACCATAAACACCCTTGGGCGGTGCTGGGGCAAATTAAAGTCTGACGCTTTTACTATTTTTGCATTGAACGAATATCCACGCTTGCGGATTTCTGTCTCAATTGTCTTAAACGTGCGCCCGTCATCGTGATTTTTAAGATGCCGAACATTCTCTAAAAACAAAACATTAGGCTGGTGCTGATCCACGAATTTGAGAATTTCAAAGAACATATTTCCACGATTGTCTTTTTCTTCGTGAAACCCTCTCTTGTATCCCGCTTGCGAAAAAGGCTGGCAAGGAAAGCCCGCGCATAAAATTTCGTAATCAGGTATGCCGCGTAAATCAACGTTGGCGATATCCGCCGCGAATAGATCGTTTTCAAACAAACTCGGTGTTATTGATGAAAAGTTTTTTTCGTATGTTTGCCGCGCATATTTGTCGATTTCACAAGCAAAGACGCACTCTCCCCCCAACGCGTGAAGCGCCAAATGGAAGCCACCTATCCCAGAAAATAAATCTATAAAGCGAGGGTTCTGGTTCATATCCACCAATCTACTTGTTCGCTAAATGTTCATAACAAAGGAACCATCGAGCCTCAAGAACCCGCGTTGAAAATACCAATGGTGCTCACCCTTCTGTGGTGGCCCAACCAATCAGAACCCACCAAACAACTGGCTAGGTCCGCGCCTGCGATGCAGGAGCCTTTGAAAATTTCCCGCGATGCTCATATATTGTACGCGCCTACCAAGGGGACAGGCAGGCGCGGGCCAGTGGTGCCACGGGGCCCGGTTATTGTGCTGATATTTTCTAATACGCGGCGGTCTTGTAGAGGCATTTGGCCATTTTCAACAAAAATTGGCTCACAATTTCTCACAAGAGACCTCTGCATAACCGCGTTCCTTTTTGAAAATGAGGGCCGCGGCTGCCTGGGTAGGCGCGCGCGTGTGTTGATGAAACCTTTGAAGAGTCCCCGCAATCTCCATATCTTTCAAAAAGTTGATCTAGTGAACGCGCCTGCCGAGGGGCAGGCAGGCGCGGCCCAGTGGTGCCCACCGGGCGATATGTTTGTGCTATTATTTCTATTATGCAGAGGTCTTCACAAGCCATTGTTTAATATGTTAAAAAAGTGGCTTACGCTTACCGCGTCACTACCCAGTATCATGAGTAGTAAATAAAGACTTAACTAGTCAGAACGTTTCATTGCTGCTGGTAATCCGCTTATGATTTACACTGTGCGTCACCATATTTTTGATTGCACCTTTGCTGAGTACAAGCGGCTATCTGTGCATCACGTCTGCTCGCATTTCGATCAACAGTGCGCACGGCGGGTGTTTTATAATACTCAGTTTTCATAATTTGCTTGCAATTCGTTTGCACTGAATAGCCATCATCCACTGTCGTACAATTCGTTTCTCCTGTTGGAACTTGGCGAGAATGAGTTTCATCGTACCTTTACTGTTCGTAATGGGGCGGTATTTCTTTCATCCACATTGCAGTACAAATAACCTTCTCTTCTTTAAACTCATTCGTCGCGCAACTCGCAAGCAACACACCTACTCCCAGAAACGAAATCCTTCTCAGCATTTATCACCGCCTCCATTCAGTCAAAGTCTCACCATGCCTGCCTATCCAAAGCAGCGCTAACCTTATTCAACCACGTTAGATTTGCTGTTTTCCAGCAAAAGCCGCACACACGACCTTCTCGCGCCGTTTGAAATTCAACACACTTCACCCTCAAATCCGCCGCAGAGAGAAAGAAAGCGGCATATGAGACAATTCTGCTGTACACAAAAAAAGGGCTGCGAAACACGCAACCCTTTGTTTTGTATGATAATATATAT
>WTIQ01000453.1 GCA_011525185.1 Paracoccaceae bacterium
AGATTGGACGGCTGTTTCAATGGGCGCCTTTGATGGAAAGACGGATGTGGCAACCAATATTCACATCTTTGTCAGCCAAAAAGGCGATTATTATGAAATCACAGACGATTTACCCCAAAATGAACGATAAAAACATTCTCTCGCTATGCGCTATGGGTGCCCGTGGCCGCCTCCAGGAGGGCATGATGTGATGGGCTTTCAGGGTGTTTTATTTGATATGGATGGATTGCTGCTGGATACTGAAAAGCAGTATCTTGGGACCTTTATTGCGACCTGTGCCAAGTTTGGACTGCGCGATAAAGAAAAGGTCTTTTATGACTGCATCGGCTTGCGTTTGGCGGACTCAACGAAGGTTCTTGAAAAGGGGTTAGGTGGCCTTGTTGATTTGAATGCTTTCCTTACGACATGGGATGAGACGATCATCGCAGAGCGTGCGGCGCATATTCCCGTCAAGCCAATGGCCCCCGTTCTCTTGCAGGCGCTTAAGGAGCGGGACATTCTTTGTGCGGTTGCGACCTCAACGGGAACTGAGAAAGCGAAACATCATTTAGAGCAAACAGGCTTGTTGCCCTACGTTCACACAGTCATCGGGGGCGATCAGGTCGAAAACGGAAAACCCGCACCTGATATTTACCTCAAAGCAGCGGAAGCGTTGGGGGTTGCAGCTGCGGCCTGTGTGGCCTTTGAGGACAGCGATCCTGGAACTCTGGCGGCGATCCGCTCTGGTGCGAAAGTGGTGCAAGTCCCTGACCTCAAACAGCCCTCCCCGAAAATCCGAGCCATGGGCCATATAATCGCCAAGGATTTGATGGAGGGTGCACGGACGGTTGGATTGCTTTAAAACGCATGGGTTACAAAGTCTGGTGCATACTGGCACATCTCCGCACAAGGCCGCTGCATAATAGACGATAATAAAGACCACTGCATAATAAAAAATAGCCAAAACACGACACCCAGTGGCGCCATCGGCCCGCGCCTGCCTGCCCCTTGGGCCCGCGCTTTCACGATATCAACCCGAATTATGGATAAGGAAATGCTGGCAGTCCCTTATACCCCTGAAATGCAGAGCATTTCAGCATGTGTCCGCCCGCCCCACGGCGGGCACATTCGTGCCCACCCGAGCTGACTCATGGTGCGAGATCTGAATACCTCTTGAAAACAATGCGTTAGCCCAGCGTAATCCATAGCTGGGATGTGTTACGGAAATCTCTCAAAGGATCCGTCATCGCACACGCGCACCTACATGAGGCAGGCACGGGTCTTATCTCTAAATGGGAGCAGTGGTATGTAGGGGCCTTTAACATGGATTAATAAGCAGGTCAGGCTTGACCACATCATAGCGCCGTGAAAAGGCCTCATGAAGGTGTTGAAATTTTTGAAAGGCTAGGTGTCATGAGGCTGTGCGGGTTAGGGCTTGCATCAGAGTAGGGGAGGCTCTATACGCCTCTGGTGCTGCGAAGCATGCAGCATAGATTTACACTATAACGCCGTGTTTGCCCCGCTTGTCGCTGATGGGGTAGTTCCGGCAAAGGAGAAGCGACATGAAATTACATGAATTGCGCGATAATGAAGGCGCCACCCGCAAGAAAAAGCGCGTTGGCCGTGGGCCAGGCTCTGGTAAGGGTAAAACCGCTGGTCGCGGTATTAAGGGACAAAAATCGCGTTCTGGTGTGGCGATTAACGGCTACGAAGGCGGGCAAATGCCGCTCTACCAACGCCTCCCCAAGCGTGGATTTAACAAGCCCAATCGCAAGAAATATGCTGTGATGAACCTTGGCCTTATCCAAAAGTTCATTGAGGCGGGCAAATTGGATGCTTCTGCTGAAATCAATGAGGACGCACTTGTGGCAAGTGGCCTTGTGCGTCGCAAATTGGACGGTATTCGCATTCTTGCCAAAGGCGAGATCACCAGCAAAGTGACGCTGACTGTGACAGGCGCCTCCAAAGCGGCAGTTGAAGCGGTGGAAAAAGCTGGGGGAAGCTTGAACGTTGCTTCTGCCTCTGCGGCTGCGTCCGAATAACGGGTTGTATCGCGTGCCGATCCAACATAACTTTGCATGAAAGTTAAATACCGTCCGAGCCACTTTGGGCTCTGGCGGTATTTGCATATGAACAAAGAGGGATTTTCATGGTATCTGCTGTAGAGCAAATGGCTGCCAATACGAGCTGGTCTGCACTGGGCAAGGCAAAAGACCTCCGCCAACGCATCCTTTTTACCCTTGGTCTTTTGATCGTTTATCGACTGGGAACTTTTATTCCTGTGCCTGGCATTGATGCGGCAGCCCTCCAAGAGTTTATGGACCAAGCCCAGCAAGGGATCGGGGGCATGCTGAGTATGTTTACGGGCGGTGCGTTGGGGCGGATGGGGATCTTTGCCCTTGGTATCATGCCCTATATTTCGGCCTCGATCATCGTGCAGTTGCTGACCTCCATGGTGCCGCAGCTTGAACAGTTGAAAAAAGAGGGTGAACAGGGACGCAAGAAAATAAATCAGTACACGCGATATGGCACTGTGTTTCTTGCGACGCTACAGGCCTATGGGCTTGCCGCCAGCCTGGAAGCAGGGGAGATTGTGACCGATCCTGGCCTCTTTTTCCGCCTCTCCTGCATCATCACCTTGGTTGGCGGAACGATGTTCCTGATGTGGCTCGGTGAGCAAATCACGGCACGTGGCATTGGTAATGGTATATCTTTGATTATCTTTGTGGGCATTATCGCTGAAATTCCCGCAGCTTTGGCGCAGTTCTTCGCCTCTGGTCGCTCTGGTGCCATAAGTCCAGCTGTGATCATTGGCGTTCTGGTGATGGTGGTTGTGACAATCGCCTTTGTGGTCTTTATGGAGCGCGCCTTGCGCAAAATCATCATCCAATATCCGCGCCGCCAAGTGGGTATGAAAGTGATGGAGGGGCAAAACTCTCATCTTCCTGTGAAAGTGAACCCCGCTGGCGTTATCCCAGCGATTTTCGCAAGCTCGCTTTTGTTGCTTCCAACCACAGTGAGTACGTTTTCTGGGGCACAGACGGGAGCCGTTATGTCCACGATCTTGGCGTATTTTGGACCAGGACAGCCGCTCTATCTTGCGTTTTTTACCGCGATGATCCTGTTCTTCACATACTTCTACACGTTTAATGTGTCCTTTAAGCCCGATGATGTGGCCGACAATCTGAAAAACCAAAACGGATTTATCCCTGGCATCCGCCCAGGAAAGAAAACAGCTGAACACCTTGAATATGTTTTGAACCGTATATTGGTGTTAGGGTCAGGCTATCTTGCGCTCGTTTGTCTCTTGCCTGAAATTATGCGCGGTCAGCTAGCAATTCCATTCTATTTTGGTGGAACCTCTGTTTTGATCGTCGTGTCGGTGACAATGGACACAATCCAACAAGTGCAATCTCATCTTTTGGCTCAACAATACGAAAGTCTTATTCAAAAGTCGCAAATACGTGGTAAGGGAAAGACACGCAAAAAGAGAGGACCAGTGCGCAAATGAATCTCATCCTTTTGGGACCGCCCGGAGCCGGAAAAGGCACACAAGCCCGCCATCTTGTTGAAAAACATGGCATGACACAGCTCTCGACGGGCGATATGCTTAGAGAGGCAAAGTCCAGCGGAAGTGAAATGGGCAAAAAAGTTGCCGAAGTTATGGCACGAGGCGACTTGGTCACGGATGAGATTGTCATTGGCTTGATCAGAGAAAAACTGACAGGAGAGGCTGGAGGCGGGTTCATCTTTGATGGTTTTCCCAGAACGCTCGCGCAAGCGGATGCCTTGGGTACGCTTCTTGATGAGATTGGTCAAAGCATTGGCAAGGTCATTGAAATCCGTGTTGATGATGAGGCTTTGATTTCACGTATATCAGCTAGGTCTAGCTGTGCGAGCTGCGGTGAAATGTATAACGATATTACAAAGCCCCAGCCTGCGGATGGCAAATGCTCAAATTGTGGCGGCACCGAATTTACTCGGCGTGCAGATGACAATGAGGAAAGTCTGCGTCAGCGTCTGATGGAATACTACAAAAAGACCTCTCCAATTATCGGCTATTATCATGCGAAAAATCTGCTCAATGCAGTGGATGGTCTTGCTGAAATAGACGCTGTTCAGAAATCAATTTCAGAAATACTGGAAAAATAAGCCATTGGGACTTGACGTCGCAGTCAAAGCTTCATAGCACACATCATTCTGGGAATCAGAGGGTTTCCAACGGGATTTTATCCCTAAAGCTGTTGATTGTGCGAGTATTCGAGGCAATCGACGTTGTGAAAAAAGGGTCCGGAGTTACGGATACCGCAACAAAAAGGAAAACAAAACGTGGCACGTATTGCTGGCGTAAACATCCCCACTAATAAGCGCGTTCCGATCGCTTTAACATATATTACTGGCATAGGTCGCACATCGGCGGACCAAATCTGTGAGGCCGTTAACATTGATGCATCGCGTCGTGTAAACGAGCTAAGCGATGCCGAAGTATTGGCGGTTCGTGAATATATTGATGCAAATCTCATGGTAGAAGGCGATCTTCGCCGCGACGTTCAAATGAACATCAAACGGATGATGGACATTGGGTCCTATCGTGGTTTACGGCATCGTCGTAACCTCCCTGTGCGTGGTCAGAGAACACACACCAATGCACGCACACGCAAGGGCCCTGCTAAGGCCATTGCTGGTAAGAAGAAGTAAGAGGAGGCATCGGATATGGCACGTGATACCCGCCGTGGCGGTAAGAAAAAAGTCTCAAAGAACATTGCTGCTGGCGTGGCCCATGTAAACAGCTCGTTCAATAACACGAAAATCCTTATTTCCGACGTACAGGGAAATGCAATCGCATGGTCCTCTGCGGGAACAATGGGCTTTAAAGGATCGCGAAAATCGACTCCGTACGCGGCGCAAATGGCGGCCGAAGATGCTGGTCGGAAAGCGCAGGACCATGGCGTAAAAACGCTTGAAGTTGAGGTTCAGGGCCCGGGTTCTGGTCGCGAAAGCGCCTTGCGTGCGTTGGCAGCCATTGGGTTCAACATCACCTCAATCCGCGACGTGACGCCGATTGCGCATAACGGATGCCGCCCACCAAAGCGTCGCCGCGTGTAGATACTCGTTTCCATCGGCGCAGCGTGAATTTGCGCCGATGCGTGTTTTTAACCTCGGGCGCATTTGACTTTCGGACATGGGTCAAATGCAGGAATGGAGGAAAGCATGATCCAGAAGAATTGGGCAGAATTGATCAAGCCGACGCAGTTGGTTGTCAAGCCTGGTAACAACCCGTCTCGCCAAGCAACCCTTGTGGCCGAACCTCTTGAACGCGGTTTTGGCTTGACCCTTGGCAACGCCTTGCGTCGGGTTTTGATGAGCAGCCTACAAGGGGCGGCCATCACGAGCGTACAAATCGATAACGTTTTGCATGAGTTTTCGTCCATCGCGGGTGTCCGTGAGGATGTCACTGATATCGTTCTCAACCTCAAAGGCGTTGCGATCCGTATGGAAGTTGAGGGCCCAAAGCGTATTGTCATCAACGCGCGAGGGCCAGCCGTTGTCAAAGCAGCGGATATCTCAGATAGCGCGGGCATTGAGATTTTAAATAAAGATCATGTGATCTGCCATCTTGACGATGGTGCAGAGATTTACATGGAGCTCACTGTGGATACGGGCAATGGATATGTGCCTGCTGATAAGAGCAAAACCGAAGACAGCCCAATTGGTTTGATTCCTATCGACGCCATTTATTCACCTGTGAAAAAGGTCTCTTATGACGTGCAACCAACCCGTGAAGGGCAGGTGCTTGATTATGACAAGTTGACCATGAAGGTTGAAACAGACGGATCTCTGACCCCAGATGACGCGGTTGCCTATGCGGCGCGTATTCTACAGGATCAGCTCAGCATCTTTGTCAACTTCGATGAGCCAGAAGCCGCGGGCCGTCAGGATGATGATGACGGGCTCGAGTTCAACCCGCTTCTTCTTAAGAAAGTGGATGAGCTTGAGTTGTCTGTGCGTTCGGCAAACTGCCTTAAGAACGACAATATCGTTTACATTGGCGATTTGATCCAAAAGACCGAAGCAGAGATGTTGCGCACGCCAAACTTTGGTCGCAAGTCGCTCAATGAGATCAAAGAAGTCCTTTCTGGCATGGGGCTCCACCTCGGTATGGACGTGGATGACTGGCCACCAGACAACATCGATGATCTCGCGAAGAAATTTGAGGATAACTTCTAATCCCAAATGGGTGAAAACATTCGGGGGCGTCTTGCCCCCAAATATATTTGGGCAATCCCGCCCCAAGGAGAACGGCTGACACGCATCGGTCGTCAGACAAAGCAAAAATAAAAAAGTAAACGGAGATAGAAAATGCGTCACGCAAAAGGTTACCGCCGCCTCAATCGAACTCATGAGCACCGTAAAGCGCTCTGGGCGAATATGGCGGGCTCACTGATTGAGCACGAACAGATCAAAACGACCCTTCCCAAGGCGAAGGAACTCCGCCCCATTGTTGAAAAGCTTATCACTTTGGGCAAACGTGGTGATTTACATGCACGTCGCCAAGCGGCCTCACAGCTGAAAGAAGATCAGTATGTGACCAAACTGTTTGATGTTCTCGCGCCGCGCTATGCAGAGCGTCACGGCGGGTATATTCGTATCATGAAAGCGGGTTTCCGCTACGGTGACATGGCGCCGATGGCGATCATCGAGTTTGTTGATCGTGATGTTGATGCAAAAGGCGCCGCTGATAAAGCGCGGGTTGCAGCAGAAGAAGCAGAAGCCGACAGCGAATAAGCCAAGTTTTAAAGCTATTTTTGAAAGCCCCTGCTCTTGGCCGGGGCTTTTGTTTTTTCTATAACACTGATGCGGTTTCTTCATATTGCAGCGCGGGGGGATAGGAGAAGTTATATGCGGCACATAATTGCGTTCTTCTTGTTTTTGATGCCTGCTGTCTTGCCTCTTAGTGCTCAGGAAAGCGCTCAGCAAAAAATACCGCAAAACCGTGCAGAGATTACGCTGAGCTTTGCGCCATTGGTCAAAAAAACTGCTCCTGCTGTTGTTAATATTTACGCAAAACGCGTCGTTGAAACGGCAGTGTCTCCCTTTGCTGCAGATCCGTTTTTCAGGGATTTTTTTCGAGGATTTGAGTCAACGCGCCCAGAGGTGCAAAATTCGCTTGGATCAGGGGTCATTCTGACGAGTGATGGTATTATCGTCTCCAATTTCCATGTGGTGGCACAGGCGACTGATATTCGTGTGGTAAGCAATGATGGACGTGAATACGACGCCGCTATATTACTCAGCGACGAAGAGAGTGAGCTTGCCATTCTCAAAATCACTTCATATTTGGAGTTCCGATTTTTGAAGTTGAGCGAGAGCGAGTCGCTCGCCTTGGGTAAATTGGTCCTCGCGTTTTGCAACTCCTTAGGTGTTGGCCAAACCTTGAGCAACGGCATCGTCTCGGGAATTGGACGATCTGCGGTGGCGCGCGTGGCCGT
>WTIQ01000167.1 GCA_011525185.1 Paracoccaceae bacterium
GCGGCAGGAACATAGTAATGACCGTAGAGTATCTTAAAAAGGCACCACTGCATTCGCGCAGTGACGCAACAGAAAAACGTGAAATCGTGCGTATCATCCTCGATGAAAACGAGGCAGGTGGCGATGCGAAAGCGTTGGAATACGCTGCAAAGTTCTACAACTATGAAGGCGAAATTATTTTAACGGATGAAGCGATAGCCGCGGCATCTGAATTGGTACCAGAAAAAATGAAGCGCGATATCGAATTCGCGCATGCCAACGTGAAAAAAATTGTCGCAGCGCAAACATGCACTGTGTCAGATTTCGAAATCGAGGAAGTGCCAGGATTGATTGCAGGGCAAAAGGCGATCCCTGTGAATGCGGCGGGCGGCTATATCCCAGGTGGTCAATGCAGTCATATCGCCAGCGCGATCATGACAGTTACAACGGCCAAGGTCGTAGGAGGTAATAACACCTTTGCCTGCTCTCCACCACATATATTACAACAACACCGCTACATCGAACACGGTACCTTTTATTCGATTTTCGTGCTCGCGGTGATCATGTTTTTGCAAATAATTACATCCGTCCCCGAACTGATCACTGGCCTTATGAGTGCTACAATAATCGGGTTTGCACTTTATTCATCTATACGTCACAACAAACGCGAATAATCGCCATAGACGGGAGAGCTCTCTTGACACGTGTCTATCTTAAAAAAGCTGAACTGACCGCAAAATCAGATGCGAGCGAAGTCCACGAAACAGTCAAAACGATCCTAAACGATATAGAAACGGGTGGCGATGAAACGGCCTTGGAGTATGCCGCGAAGTTCGATCGTTATAAGGGTGAAACGATTCTTTCGCCAGAAAATATCAAACAGGCGGCAGCACTGGTTCCTGAAAAGCTGAAGGCCGATATTCACTTTGCCCACGATAATGTGCGTCGCTTTGCCGAAAAGCAAAAAGAGACCATCCAGGATACAGAGATTGAGATTCAAAACGGGTTCATCGCTGGACAAAAAATGATCCCAGTTGATGCGGCGGGATGTTACGTGCCAGGCGGTCGCTATAGTCACATCGCAAGTGCGATTATGACAGTGACCACCGCCAAAGTCGCTGGATGCAGGCATATCATGGCTTGCTCTCCTCCCCGTCCAGATGTGGGCATTGCGCCTGCCATAATTTACGCCGCACATATTTGTGGCGCGGATAAAATAATCGCCATGGGGGGCGTTCAGGGGGTTGCGGCTATGACCTTTGGCCTCTTTGGCCTGCCCCGGGCGAATATCCTTGTGGGACCCGGCAATCAATTTGTGGCAGAAGCCAAGCGTATTTTGTTCGGTCGGGTCGGAATAGACATGATTGCAGGGCCAACCGACAGTTTGATCCTTGCCGATCAAATGGCAGATCCTTTGATCGTCGCAACAGATTTGGTCTCACAAGCGGAGCATGGGTATAATTCTCCTGTTTGGTTGGTCACGGATCATCAGCCGCTTGCCGAAGAAGTCATGCAGCTTGTGCCTGAGTTGATTGCAGATCTGCCTCAGGTCAATCAAGAAAACGCCCAGGCCGCTTGGCGCGATTATGCCGAAGTGATCTTGTGCGAAGATCGTGATGAAATGGCGACCTGTTCGGATGAATACGCACCTGAACATCTCACCGTGCAGGCAGCAGATTTGGACTGGTGGCTGGATCGGTTAAAAAATTATGGCTCTCTTTTCTTGGGCGAAGAAACAACGGTCTCCTATGGTGATAAGGCTGCGGGACCAAACCATGTGCTACCCACGTCACGGGCTGCAAATTACACCGGCGGCTTGAGCGTGCACAAATATATGAAAATTGTGACCTATCAGAGGGCCACGCGCGAAGGCTCAAAACCCATTGCAGAGGCTACAGCACGCATTTCGCGGCTTGAAGGGATGGAGGGCCATGCGCGCGCCGCTGATGTGCGCCTTGCAAAGTTCTTTCCAGATGAAACCTTTGATCTAAGCGCCAATGGTTAGGCCTACACCACCCACCACATGAAGGGGTCCAAATATGAAAGCACTGGTTTATGAAGGCCCAAAATCTGTTGTCTATCGTGACGTAGATACTCCGCAGCTTGGTCCTGATCTTCAGCTTATTCGTATAGAGGCGGTTGGTATTTGCGGGTCTGACATGCATGCCTATTTGGGTCATGATGAGAGACGGCCAGCGCCGCTGATCCTTGGGCATGAGGCCGCGGGCCTTGTCATTGAAGGATCCCTCGCAGGTCAACGTGTGACGATAAATCCATTGGTCTCTTGCGGAGTTTGTCCTGCATGTGTGGCGCAACGGGAAAATATTTGCCCTGCGCGTGAGATTATTTCGATGCCTCCGCGTGAGGGAGCCTTTGCACAATATGTACAAATGCCTGAGCAAAACCTTGTTGAGGTGCCAAAGGAGTATCCGCTTTCAAAAGCCGCCCTTGTCGAACCGCTTGCCGTGAGCTGGCATACAGCCAAACTCGCCCTTGAAGCCCTTCACCCTAGCATGGAGAAGAAAGCACTGATCATAGGAGGCGGCGCCATAGGGGTTGCTGCGGCTCTCGCACTGCAGGCGCAAGGGGTGCGTGATGTCACACTCACCGAGCCAAATGCAGAACGACGCGACTTTATCGCGCAACACGTGAGGGCAACGATCACCGCCCAAACACAGGATTTTTTCCCAATTATCATCGACGCGGTCGGCATATCCGCATCGCGCCAACTTGCCTCCAAACATGTTGAGGCAGGCGGCGTGATTGCGCATGTTGGGCTAGGCGACAATCGTGAAGGCTTGGATGTGCGCCGCTTTACACTTCAGGAAATTTCTTTCATCGGGACTTATACTTATACGGCTCAGGATTTTCGTGATACGGCACAGGCTTTGTTTGAAGGCCGTCTTGGTGATCTGGAGTGGATCGAAAAGCGTCCCTTATCGGGGGGCGCTCAAGCCTTTGATGACCTCTTTCATAATCGTGTCGCCGCTCCTAAAATTGTCCTCAATCCTTGGGAATAGTTCGGTCTTGCCATCTCAATGACAAACACTCCAAATATTCATTCTGTTGAAGATGCCCGCATAATCGCGCGGCGGCGTTTGCCTTGGATGGTCTTTGACTATATCGATGGCGCAGCAGGGTCTGAAACGGGGGCAAAGAGGGATAGGGCAGCGCTCGAGGCGTTTACACTGGAGCCGCGCATATTGCGACGCATTGAAACGGTTTCCCTCTCTAAACCGGTTTTTGGCCAGCGAGCGGAGCGTCCCTTTGGTATTTCGCCCATGGGCATGTGCAATTTAGCCCATCCCAAAGCCGATCGCGCGCTGGCAAGACTTGCGGCAAAATACAATGTGCCTCTGGGCGTTTCGACCATGTCCTCAACTCCACTAGAGACCCTGTTGAAGTGGTCAGAGGGGAACGCTTGGTTTCAGCTCTATTTTAGCGGCTCGGGGGAGACCAGCTTCAAACTTGCCCATCGGGCGCAAGAGGCGGGGTATAAAACGCTCGTCCTAACAGTCGATGTCCCCGTTTTAGGACGGAGGCCCCGTGAACTACGCCATGGGTTTAAAATGCCTTTTCGAATTGGCCCACGTCAGTTTATCGATTTTGCTTTGCACCCTAGATGGTCGATACAGACGCTCCTGCAAGGCGCGCCAAAAATCGCAAATGCCCAAATGGAGGGCTATGCCTTTGAGCGCACGGAAAGACGCTCGCTCGCGGATTGGGACACATTGAAGCGACTGCGTGAGCTCTGGAAGGGTCAGCTCGTCGTAAAAGGGGTACTTAATGTGGAGGATGCCCTCACGCTAAAGGCCGGTGGCGTTGATGCGCTCCAAATCTCAAACCATGGTGCACGCCAACTTGAGAGCTCTCCCAGCCCGTTTGATCGTTTGCCTTTGATACGAGAGGCTGTGGGTCCAAAATTTCCAATCTTTTTCGATAGTGGCATTCGATCAGGCGAAGATATTCTCAAATGCCTCACCCAAGGCGCTGATTTTGTTTTTCTTGGACGGGCACTTTCATATGGATCAGCCGCGGATGGTCCACGTGGCCTGAACACCGTTTGGAACATCCTGAGCGAAGAATTACGCGGAGCCATGGTGATGACTGGTCTTTCTCGTCTGGACTGACGCAGATAGGACAGCATTTCCGTCACTGCTGGACAAGAAAATCATCAAAATCTTGATTAAAGACCTCTGCAGAAGTGGCTTCGATGTTGGAGTACACAAAGGAATTGATATAGCGAAACGCGATTATTTTGATAAAGTCTCTTCGTGAGAAGGTATTGATTTCACACTGATATTACGTGAATCTTGTGACCAAGATGCACAGCTGTCAGCTATGCAATTCAATCGAAGATAAGGACCTTAAAATGGCAAAACCATATCATGTGTCAATGGCTCAACACCACGCTATCCAGTTTGTGGAGCAACGGATGAGCGCCTTATCCAACTGGTGTTCTCAGATTTTTGATTTTGGAGAAACCGCATGGCGTGAATACCAATCTTGTGAGTGGTATGTTGATCGCTTGCGGCAAGAAGGCTTTAGCGTTGAAGAAGGCTCTGGTGGTATGCCAACCGCCTTTTGTGCGGATTGGTCTAACGGTTCAGGGCCGACGCTGGGGCTTTATGCAGAATATGACGGTATTCCAGGCAATTGTCAGGCAGCAGATACACGCAAAAAACCACGCGACGGGCTGGATTTTCCCGCGGGCGGTCATACTGATCCTCACTCTGGCTTGGGCATAAGCAATCTGGGTGCCCTCTTGGCGATCAAATCAGCTATGGAGCAGTTTGGCATAAAAGGCCGCTTGCGCTTTACAGGGGAGCCCGCGGAGAAGGTCAGAGGCTCCAAGCCAATTCACGCCGCCAAAGGCTATTATGATGGCCTCGCTGCGATCTTGTCCTTTCATCCGTTTTATATGCTGCCGATGTGCAACACAGTGCGATGGAATACCCATTGTGGGGCAGCCTACTCGATGATTTATCGCTTTGTTTGCGATGCACCCGAGCGTTGGGGACATACAGACGGTGCACCGATACCGCAGGCCCATTCCGCGGCACGCGCACCCGGCGCAAATGATGCGCTGATGATGATGTATCAGTCGTCAAAAGCGTTGCGGGATGCAATGTTACCCCATCAGGGCGGCTGGTCCATTTCCGAAGCAATCCTAACAGCAGGACAGGCAACCGCTGATAACCTCCCTGCTGAGCTGGCGGAGATACAATATATGATCCGTGTCCCAAGTTTGGATATGGCCGAGCAAGTGACACGCATCCTCGATCAAAACGCACAAGCCGCCGCACAGGTTACAGGATGCAGAAGTGAGCGGCACTGGGTGTCAAAGTCGCGGCCTGGCCTGCCCAATCACGCCATAGCCTCGCTGGTCTGGCAAGCGCTTGAGTATATTGGCCCGCCGCACTGGGACGAAGCCGCCAAAGCAATTGCGCGAGACATTCAAAGAAACCTTGGCGTAACCCCTCTTGAAGACCCATTTATTGAAGAGCTAAGCACGCTCATTCATCCACAAGACGCGGAGGCGGCATTAAGACAAGACCTTCCTCCTAGTCAACTCAACTCGACGTCTGATGATTACACGGAGATGTGCTGGCATGCTCCCACATCGCGGCTCTATATTGCGCGCCCCGCTCTGAAAGCCAGTGGTACTACGGCCCATCCATCATGGGTCATGAACGCAATGGGCGGCATTCCAGCGCTCATTGAACCAATGATCATTACAGCCGCAAAGACACAAGCACTTGCAGCGCTCAGATTGTTGGAAGATGAAAAGAGCAGAAGACTGGCCTATGAAGAATTCGAACGTCGTAAAGACGAAGCAGGAGCAATCCCACCTCTATGTGATTATGATCCACCCATAAATTTTCGTTGGCCTGAATATGTGGAAACAAGGCGTGGCCGTGATTGGAGTATCCCAGCGCGTCAATAGAAATTTTGGCGCATCCTAAATCCACTCCTCAGCCCGTATCTGAGGGGACTGTTTAACCAAAAACCAACTGTGTCATGCAAAAAATTATATGGTCCTTTGCTATCGCCGAAACCCTCGCTTGGGCCTCTTATTTTTATATTTTTCCAGCTTTTTTGCCAATTTGGGAGGTCTCTCTTGGATTTTCAAAAACCTCACTCACCGGTGCCTTTACTCTCGCGTTGCTGGTATCGGCAGTCAGTTCACCTGTTGTCGGACGTTTGATTGATCGAGGATATGCCCAGGTCGTTTTTACAGGCGGCGCTGGATTTGCTGCACTGTTACTGGTGCTCCTATCTCAGGTAACTGAACTCTGGCAGTTTTATGCCATTTGGGCCGGACTTGGGTTGGCGATGGCGGGGTCGCTTTATGATGCCTGTTTTGCGATTATTACCCTTTGTCTTGGCAAAGAGGCAAAGCGGGGCATTACACATGTCACGCTGGTTGCTGGGTTTGCTGGAACGCTCTCTTTTCCAAGCGTCTATGTCTTAAACGGAGTTCTAGGGTGGCGTGGTTCACTTATTATATTTGCAGCGATTGTAGCACTGATCTGTGTCCCCCTTATGGCCCATGGATGTTATCATGCCCTTAGATCAAAAGATGTGTGCGCCAAAGCTCCCCTTAAAAGCATCAAGCAGTCCTTATCTGTGCTTTCTTCATTCCGCTTTTGGATGATTGGGATCAGTTTTTTACTGATGTCCTTAAGCCATGGAATTATTATCGCCCATATGCTTTCGATTTTCCATGACCGCGGCATAGGGCCAGCGTTTGCTGTTGTCTTGGCATCAGTGTTGGGACCGATGCAGGTCGTGGGTCGAGCTCTTATCCTGATATTTGAAGCCCACACGACGACATTTCTGATTTGCATCAGCAGCCTTTGCGCCATGCTTTTTGCCGCAATTGCGCTTTACTTTGGGGCCTTAGCGCCACCGCTTGTGATCCTATTTGTCATCGCTCAGGGCGCGGGATGGGGTGTTGTGAGCATCATAAGACCCGTTATCATAGCCGAGCTTTTGGGACGTCAAGATTTTGGACTGGTTGCAGGCGTTTTAGCCATGACATTTCTCATTGGCGCCGCTTTTGCTCCGCTCTTGGGGTCATTTTTATGGGAAAGCGGCGGCTATGATATCGTCCTACTCATCACTGCATTTTTGCCCGCGTTTTCTGCTGTTTTTCTTGTTTTGGCTTGGCGTCATCAGTCATCAAAGCCCCTTGAAAAACATTTGTAACCCGAATTCTGTCCAAGTAGATGGGATCAGTGTTATGCGCTGGTCTCTATTGTGCAGACGTCTTTTGAAAGCGCTGTTCATAAAAGACCAGAGGCTAGAACAACGCCAATTGTAACACAGATCACGCCTGCAGATTTTAAAACCGTTATTTCTTCTCCCAAAAAAAGAGCCCCCCCGATCAAAACCAAGACAGGGGTTAAAGCGCCAAACCCCGATGTTTGTGCAGCGCCCAAAGCGCGTACAGCATATGAA
>WTIQ01000270.1 GCA_011525185.1 Paracoccaceae bacterium
GCTACAACGAGTCCCAAAGACAGGACCGCAGTCGTTAATAATTTCATAATTTTTCCTCCTGAAAAATCATCCAAATGATGACGTGGTATTTGGATACAATGGAATTATTTCTGGTGTTTCAAGCGCTTTATGGTTGCATATGCCTATGGCTAGCCAAACTTATGCTTTTGAACTGTACAGCAAACAAAAGCCCGCCGATTTTTTACCCGCACTCGTAAAAAATGGACCAGATACATCTGGTCCATTTCAATTTTCTAAGCCTTTCGCCTACTCCAAGGCTTAGGCAAACCACCAACGTTCAGAATTCATCATACCGTCGAATTCCCAGTTGTTAGCAATCACTTCTGGTACGTGCAGATTGTTGCTGTAGGCCATCACGTCACTCTGGAACAGTGGCAAGCAAACACCACCATCGTTATGAACGATCTGCTGCATTTCAACATATTGCTCACGGCGACGAGATGCATCCAACTCAGAACGCGCTTGTACCAGCAATTCGTTAAAGCGATCATTTTTCCAGAATGTATCATTCCAGCTCGCGTCGGCTGCGTAGATCTGTGAGAAGATCCAGTTTTCCGTTGGACGTCCACTCCAGTAGCAGGCAGAGAAGGGCTTTTTCATCCAGACGTTGCTCCAGTAGCCATCGTTGGGCTCACGCACCACTTCCACATCAAGGCCAGCAGCCCGTGCGGATTCTGCCATAAGCGAGCCTGCATCAATCGCGCCAGAGAAGCCAGTATCAGCCGCATGGAATTGGATCGAAAGCTTATCATATCCAGCCTTCTTGAGGTGGAATTTAGCCTTTTCTGGATCATAAGCCCGCTGAGGGAGCTCATCCGTCGTCGCGCGGTAAATATTAGCCGGTCCAATTGGGTTGTCGTTGCCCAACTCACCATAGCCAAAGATGATCTTCTCAAGCCAGTCTTCACGGTCAATCACATGTTTCACGGCCAAACGCACGTCCACATTATCAAACGGCGCCATCGTTGTGATCATTGGCAATGTGATCTGTTTGTTGCCCGTCACCGCGCGCACTGTGAGTGCACCGTTACGCTTGAGCAAGTTCACTGTTTTCAGATCGACATTGTTCATACAATCGATTGAACCTGTCATCAGCGCATTGGTCCGCGCTGTCGGGTCAGATATGCCAAGCGTTTCGACTTCGTCAAAGAAACAGGTGTTCTCTTTCCAATAATTCGGATTGCGCTTGGTAAAGGTGCGTACACCTGGATCATTATCGACCAAGATATATCCGCCAGTCCCGTTACCAGACTGCCAATCAATGGTGCCATCGCCATTGGACGCACAGATATTGAGGTGATAATCGCTCAAGATGAATGGGAAGTCAGCATCGCCACCAGAAAGCTCAACGACAACCGCATTTTTTCCGTCAGCTTTGACAGACACAATACCAGCCAAAAGACCATTTGCAGCAGAGGTGTTGCCCTCGCCCAGGTGGTGATTGAGCGAATCAACCACATCGGTCGCATCCAGCGTCTTACCATTATGGAACTCGACGCCTTTGCGGATGTTCAATGTCCATGTTTTCGCGTCAGCGGACGCATCCCAGCTTTCAGCAAGCTCGGGCTGCAGACTGCCATCAGGTCCAACAACGGTCAGGTTGTTACGAACCTGCCCCATTTGTACATTGATCATGTAAGCATCAAGAATTTGCCCTGGATCGAGCGTATCAGTTGTCGCCCCGCCAGTGATGCCCATCCGTAGACGGCCGCCGCGCTTGGGCGTCGCTGCCATTGCACTATCGGCAAGACCGAGCGCCGATGGCAAGGCAACACCTGCCGCCAAGGCCGACATGACAAACTGACGACGATCAATTTGTTTTTCTGTCAACTTGTTTGAAAGCTGATCTAGATACTGTTTGCGTTTCATCTTTCGATGTTCTCCCAGTTTTTATTATACGAGGGTCACCCCTCTCCTCAGATCGCACGAATAAAACGCTGCACTTGACTACATACCTGCCACCGCAAGTTATGATCAGCGCGAAGTTAAGAGCCCAAAAAAGCGCTTACTTCTTCTATCCGCAACACGAGCCTAGACTATGATTGCGAATATACCTAGCGTAAATTTCACTTCTCTCTCGAAATTTTCTAATTAAAAAAAAAACAAGCAAAACAACGCCTTCGACTGGGTGCTCAAATCGGGAGTTTGCGCGTTGATTTTATCTCTTCCATGGAGAGCAAGGCCGTCACATTATAAATCTTCACGTCTGAAATAAGCTCTTGATAAAAGGTGTCATAAGCACGAGCATTCTTGACCCTCACCTTAAGAATGTAATCAATTTCACCAGCAAGGCGATGAGCTTCTTGGACTTCTTTTCGGCGCAAAAGGGCCGCAAGAAAGGAGGCCTGCCATGCAGCATCATGCTCATTTGTTCGGATCAACACAAAAAAACAAGCTTCAAACCCCAAGAGATCGGCATTCAACGCCACGGTTTGCGGGCCCAAGATTCCCGCCTCGCGCATCTTTTTGATACGGTTCCAAACGGGTGTTTTTGAAGAATTCGCTTTACGTGCGATTTCCTCAAGCGGCTGGGAGGCATCCTCCTGCAATTCTCTTAGAATGGTCAAATCAATGCGATCCACAGAAACGCTCCTCTGTCCTTGCGCGTATAGCGTTACAGAACAGTTTCCCGTAATAGAAGGTTAAATATGGCTGAATTCAGGAATTTGTTCCAGATTAACCCAGAAATACGAAAGAATTCGAAAACAATCCAACGTTTTTGAACTTTTTGCCACAAAACACCTCTGTTCCGTAAGAAGATCTTCCAATTTCACCAACGGTTGGTTAAACATTAAGCGAGTATGTAACGCAAGCATGACACTGACAATGCAACATGACGCATCAATAAAAGCCGCGGCACTTCCCGACGCACAGACGGTCACAGAGGTCAAACACTGGACCGATCAGCTTTTTTCCTTTCGCGTAACACGGCCAAAGACGCTGCGGTTTCGCTCGGGAGAGTTTGTCATGATCGGCCTCTTTAAAGACGATGGCAAACCCCTTTTAAGAGCGTATTCCATTGCATCTCCGAGCTGGGACGAGGAGCTGGAATTCTATTCCATCAAAGTGCAAGACGGTCCGCTCACGAGTCGGCTTCAGCATATTAAAGTCGGCGATCAGATTATTTTGCGCCCCAAACCTGTGGGCACTCTTGTCCACGATGCGCTGCTGCCTGGGAAACGCATTTGGTTTCTTGCAACAGGGACCGGCATTGCCCCGTTTGCATCTCTGATAAGAGACCCACAAACCTACGAAGACTACGATCAAGTGATCTTAACTCACACCTGTCGCGATCGTCATGAGCTAGACTATGGATTCGACCTTTTGAAACGCACTCTGGAGGACCCACTGATCGGGGAAATGGCACAAGATAAGTTGATCCATTATCCAACGACGACCCGTGAGACCAGCGATAACGTCGGTCGGATCACTGATCTTTTGAGTTCGGGCAAGCTCCTGTCTGATTTGGATATCAAAGATTTTAGCGCCGCGCATGACCGCGCTATGGTTTGTGGCTCGATGGGCTTGAACCTTGATTTAAAGAAAATCTTAGAAGAGCACGGGTTGAACGAAGGGGCCAATTCAGCGCCCGCAGAGTTTGTTGTCGAAAAAGCTTTTGTCGGCTAACCAGTCTTTTTAGGTAAATTTGGATTTTTTGCTTAAAAAAAGAAAGAATATCTGGCTCTCTGTGTGTTTTCGCTTGTCGCAATGCACAGGCAGAGATACAACCTAGGCCACTTGTGATCATATAAGGATAAAAGAGATAGCCCGCAGACCTCATAGTGCGCCCCCTTCACGCGAAACAGGACCCCGTGTGAACGATGCAATAAACAGCCCTGAATTACGCCTCATTGGCCCAGAGGGCGAAAATGTCGGGGTGGTGTCCCCGCGTAGAGCGATGGAACTCGCCGAACGTGCTGGTTTGGACCTTGTCGAAATTTCTCCTAATGCTGCACCGCCCGTGTGCAAGATTATGGATTTCGGTAAATACAAATACGAACAGCAAAAACGCGAGTCAGAGGCCCGTAAGAAACAAAAGATTATTGAGGTTAAGGAAATCAAATTCCGCCCCAATACCGATACGCATGATTACGACGTAAAAATGCGCAACGTGTTCAAATTTCTCGAAAATGGCGACAAAGTGAAAATCACGATGCGGTTTCGCGGACGTGAAATGGCCCACCAAAACCTTGGCCGCGAATTACTTGAGCGTGTTGCCGAAGACGTGAAAGAACATGGCAAAGTGGAAAACATACCCAAAATGGAAGGTCGTCAAATGACCATGATGATTGGTCCACTGACAAAATAAGTCTTCAGAGAGCTAAATGTGCAAAAATGGGCACCCTACTTGGGTGCCTATTTTTCTTTACGGCGTGGGTGGGGGCGGGTCGGTATCTCTTTGAGCAAGCCACCAACCGACATTTCAGCAAAATCCATTGCCGTGATATCTATACCGCAAATGACCCGCGACATAACCCAATCCGCGCCATTAAGCGCGGGCGATCTTGCGCATCCAGGCAGTCCAATCACTGACCGCCCATTGAGTTTTCCTAGAAAAAGGAGATTACCAGGATCGACGGGCATCCCAAACCGTTCTACTTCTCCACCCGCCTGTCGCAGCGCTCTTGGGGCAGTGTCTTGCACATCTGATGTGGCTGAAGACGTAAGAATAAGCAGCAAATCACTCTGAAAAGTTTGCAAGGCCTGCGCCATCTCGTCGGTAGCATGGGCCGTCATTGATACATCACGCAGCTCAACTCCAAGCGCATCCAAACGTGTTTTGATGACATCAACCGCTTTCGTTTCACTCGGGCTGGGCGCGTCTGCCGTAATAAGCAGGGAGGCCGTTTTAAGCTGAGGCGTTTTTAGGGAGATTGACTCACGCGCCAAATCTGCCGCGCGCACAAGCGCCTCTTTGGGGACCGCATAGCTGATGATCTTAACCGTTGCCACCAACCCACCCTTTTGCATCTGCTGCATATGGGGAACTGTCGCACAGCTGATCACGGGATCAAGCGCATTCATAGCGATCAATTTTTCACGATCCACCAGAGCCACACCCGCACCAGAAGCAACCAGATTAACACGCCCCGTAAAGGGCACAGTCCGCTCGAGCGCATGCGCACCGCCTTCAGGGGCAAGAGCAAAGGCGAGCTGTTCTGCGGCCTCGTTCTCGCTGATATCGCTTTCCTCCAACTGAGCCACCGAAATCGTCTCAAATCCAGAGTCCAGTAAAAGATCAACATCCGCTTGGCTGAGAACGGCTCCTTTTTTAAGTCTCTTTGAACCACAAGACACGGAATGGGCCAAAACAGCTCCAACTGCGTCCTTGGGTGTCACCTCGCCAAATTTCATGGCCCAGTCCTGAGCTTTTCTACCATTTGTGCCAGGATAGAGACGGCAATCTCGGCAGGTGTCGCTGATCCAATGTTGAGCCCCACTGGTCCGCATATGCGCCCAATTTGGTCTTGTGAATATCCCTTTTTCTCAAACCGCTCCACCCGCTTTGCATGGGTGCGTTTCGACCCCAAGGCGCCGATATAAAAGTACTCCGAGCCAAGACCAAATTCCAACGCGGGATCATCCAATTTCGGATCATGGGTCAAAAGGACCAGAGCCGTTCGTGAATCCCGCCCAATCTGCGCCAACGCCTCATCAGGCCATTCATTTATGATCCTATCACCTGGGAACCGATCCGCGGAGCCAAACCCCTCACGCGGATCAACAACAATGGGCTCAAACCCCGCAAGACGTGCCATAGGTGAGAGGGACTGCGCAATATGGACGCCCCCGACGATTACCAAGCGAAGCGGCGGATTGTGAACGCCAACAAATGTTTCTTGATCTTCTTCAAGACCAGAGCGGTCCAGTCTGAGCCGTTCTTTAAATCCATCACGCTCAAGACGGCGCTCTCCTGTCCTCACATTCACCACGTAGGCAAAAGCAACACGCGTTTTGCGCAATTCGACAATTTGCGCAAGCATCTCCTCAGGCAAGACCGCACCGATCGGCTCTAGGAGCACACGAATTGTCCCCCCACAGGCAAGCCCTACCGCAAAGGCATCTCCATCGCTCACCCCATATTCCAGTAGTTTGGATGTTTTGCCCTCAAGCGCCTCAAGCGCCTCAAAAATAACAGCCCCCTCCACACAGCCCCCAGAGACCGAGCCTTCCATCTCGCCTGATCCGCTGACAACCAACTGCCCCCCGATCCGACGTGGCGCTGACCCCCATGTTTCGACGACCGTCGCAATTATGGCGCCTTTGCCCGCTTGGTGCCATTCCAGCGCTTTTTCTGGTATCATTTCGCGATGCGTCATGTCTGTCATCAGGTTACCCTCGTGCTCTTATTTGGGCAGTATTCATCTTAGGTGGCATCCATCGTGCGCAGCAGACGCAGCTTTTCGCCCGCATCCTCGGGCTTGGAAATCACTTCCGCCAAATCTTCTAAAGAAGATATGGAGTGACTGGCCCGAAAACAATCCACATGAGGAAGCATCGTGCGTATGCCTGTCGCCTTGGCTGAAAACTCATCCCAGCGCAAGAGTGGGTTGAGCCATATCAATCGTCGGGAGCTTAGGTGAAGGCGGCGCATTTCATGCTCAAGACCTGCTTGGGGATCACGATCCAATCCATCCGTAATCAAGAGCACAACAGCGCCCTGCCCCATCACCCGCCGTGACCAGTCGTTATTGAAGCGATGGATACATTGACCGATCCGCGTGCCCCCTTCCCAATCTTGCGCCTCTGCCCCCGCGGCAGCAAGCGCTGCGTCTACATCTTTGGTCTTCAAGTGGCGCGTGATATTCGTCAACCGCGTCCCGAAGGTAAAGGCATGCACCTTGGCCCAGCCTGCGCCCTTGTTATTTGAAACGGCATGCAAGAAATGCAGCACCATGCGGCTATACTGGCTCATTGAGCCAGAAATATCACAGAGCACAACGAGATTTGGCCATCTCTCCTTCTGTTTTTTCAAGGCCAGCGATTTAATATCGCCCCCTGAACGCATGGAGCGTCGTAGTGTCTCGCGCGGGTCGAATTTTTGCCCCGTTAGACTTGGGATCATCCGACGTGAAGCGAGGGGGTTCACGGGCAGAGACAAGCGCGCCAGCATCGCTTTGGCGCGGGCAATTTCAGCCGTACTCATTTGCTCAAAGTCTAACGTCTTGAGACGCTCTTTTTCGGACATTGTGAAGGAGGCATCCACTTCCACAAGGGTTTCCTCGTCCTTTTCGTCGCTCTCTGGCTGAGGCACATCGGGGGCTTGCCCATCCAGTAAAGCCTCCGCGGCCCGTTTTTCTGCAGCTTTTGCCTTACGCTCCTCTTGCACGCCACGAATAGCCGGCAGCATCATGGACATCATACGCTCAAGATAACGA
>WTIQ01000518.1 GCA_011525185.1 Paracoccaceae bacterium
CCCCAGAGCGTTTAACAGGTTTTATCTGATCAAATTTGCTCTCCCAAAAGCGTAAAACATGCGTCGGGGTTTCAAGCCATTCAGCAACCTCGCTGATCGTTCGAAACGCTTCAGCTGATTTTGTCATGACCACAACCCTTCACTAAGATTTACCGTTTGCGACACGATCTTTCATAAGATGAGACGGACGAAACGTTAAGACACGGCGCGGTGTAATTGGCAGTTCCTCACCAGTTTTTGGGTTGCGGCCCACGCGCGCGTTTTTTTCCCGTACACTGAATGTCCCAAAGGACGAAATCTTAACTTGCTCGCCGCGCGCAAGGGCGGAGGACATAAGCTCTAATATGGTTTCTACAAGTTCTGCGCTTTCGTTTTTGGAGAGTCCCACTTCTCTAAATACCGCTTCGCTTAAATCCATACGCGTCAAAGTTTTTGCAGTCATTAATTCTCCCCAAATTTTCAGCAACCTTAGAACTTGGTGAAATTATGAGTCAAGATCATAGCCGGAAATTCACAGCCACAAATTCAGATTTGTTGTGGATAATTGCATAGTATTTCAGACCATTAGGCCTTACCAGCGAACGATCACAGCGCCCCACGCCAAACCACCGCCAATCGCTTCAGTCACAATAATGTCGTTTCTCTTGATTTTGCCCTCGTGCACCGCCACGGAGAGAGCCAGCGGAATAGAAGCCGCGGACGTGTTTCCATGATCCTGCACTGTGGTGATCACCTTTTCCATTGGGACACCAAGTTTGCGAGCTGTGCTGTTTATAATCCGAATATTGGCTTGATGAGGAACCACCCAGTCGATGTCTTCGGGTTTTAGGCCGGCGCGTTCGATGGCCGTTTCTGCGGTCACAGCAAGTTTTTCTACGGCATGTCGAAAGACTTCTTTTCCCTGCATGCGCAAGTAACCTGTCTCGCCCGTTGATACGCCACCGTCCACATGTAAGATATCTTTGTAACGACCATCAGAGTTCAAATCTACCGAGAGAATGCCTTGATCGTTGGCATTCCCTTGTCCAGACGTCGCTTCAAGAATAAGAGCGCCTGCACCATCTCCAAAGAGAACGGATGTCGTGCGATCACTCCAATCCATTAAGCGGCTAAAGGTTTCAGCTCCGATCACCAGAACGCGCTTTGCTTGGCCTGATACGATTTGGGCATTGGCGGTTGAAAGCGCAAACACAAAGCCTGCACAAACGGCCTGCACGTCATAGGCAAAGCCCTGCGTCATTCCCAATTGGGATTGCACCATTGTTGCAACAGACGGAAACGTGAAATCCGCTGTAGAAGTTGCAACAATAACAGCGTCTATTTCATCGGCCTCTAAACCCGCATGCGCAAGCGCCGCTTGTGCTGCACGAGTGGCCATATGAGACGTAGTTTCGTCTTCGGCTGCAAAATGGCGCTGCTTTATACCAGAACGTGTCTGAATCCATTCGTCACTGGTCTCAACAACTTTTTCCAAGTCTGCGTTCGTCACGATCTTTTCAGGGAGATAATGCCCTACGCCTCGTACCGCCGCTCTCTGGATCATGGGGTGCCGTCCCTACTTATTCTTCTGCTTTATCGTGATGTATTGTGTCGATAGATGCAACGCGTGCAGCAATTTTTTGCGTAAGCTGCGTTTGATCCAGTCGAAGAGCTAATTTCAGAGCCGCGCTGACACCTGTGGCATCAGCAGAGCCATGCGACTTTACCACAGTTCCGTTTAAACCCAAAAATACGCCGCCATTCACGCGCCTGGGGTCTATGCGTTTTTTGAGACGACCGAGCGATGTAATCGCCAGCAATTGGGCGAGCCGAGAGAGGGGGGAGTATTTAAAGGCTTCTCGTAAAAGCTCTCCGATGAGCTTTGCAGTCCCTTCCCCCGTTTTCAAAGCAACATTTCCCGTAAAACCGTCTGTGACAATCACATCTGTCCTATCACCAGGAATATCGCCGCCTTCCACAAATCCGACAAAGTCGTAATTTGCCACGGATTGGTAAGCCTCGATCAGATCAAAGGCCTCGTGCAGTTCGGGCCGTCCTTTGTGATCTTCTGTTCCGACGTTTAAAAGACCGACCCGGGGACGTGCGATGTCCAAACCGTTGCGTGCATAGGAGACCCCCATAAAGGCATATTGCAACAAGTCTTGTGCGTCCGCTTTGATATCTGCGCCGACATCAAGCATCACATTGAAACCAAACTCATTGCGTGAGGGCCACAAAATCGCAATTGCTGGCCGTGTTATGCCAGGAATTTTGCGCAAAGTAAGCATGCTCAGCGCCATGAGGGCACCTGTGTTCCCACAGGACACACATACATTCGCTTCGCCTGATTTGACACTCTGAACCGCCGACCACATTGATGTGCCCTTGCCATGTCTCATGACGTGGCTGGGTTTGTCGGTCATGCTGACCTCGTCTTCGCAATGACGAATTTCACACCGTCCACGCAAAGCTTTGCGCTTGTTTATCATGCGTGACAGGTCAGATTTTTTACCGTGCACTATAAATGAAACGTCGTCAAACTTCTTTGCGACGTCCGCCATGCCAGCAATAACGGGAGCGGGGCCTTTGTCCCCACCCATAGCGTCTACGCTGAGTATTCGTTTCGCGTTGCCGCTAGGAGTAGGAGTTTGCCCAGAGTCCATTTCTCAGCAGGAGACAAAGTCAGGTACGCAGCCTATGCCGCGTCGTCCTCAAGGTCGATCTCTTCAACCATTGAGATAACTTCACGATCTCCATAATGTCCACAGGCCGCACAGACGTGATGCGGGCGTTTAAGCTCACCGCAATTTGGACACTCGTTTGGATTCGCTGCAACCAATGCGTCATGAGCACGGCGATTATTTCTGCGCGACTTCGATACTTTGTTTTGTTGGACCGCCATGTCTCAACCCCATTTTTGCGGAAGACATTCTGTCTTCAATGTTCATTAAACCGTTTTAGCAGAGTGGACGAGCCCGTCAAACTTCTCCGCGCTAAGTCGCCACTTCATACTCGTATTTTTGGCTTTGGCAAGAGCAATATGGTGAAATAGCCTCTTATTTATCGAGTTTTTGCCGAAGCTCTGCAAGTTTGGCAAAGGGTTTTGCGTCCTGATCCGACATGGGAGCAAGGCCTGGCTCGGTAAAAACGGCTTGCCCCAAGACCGCACCTGATGCTTTGGGAAATTGCGGCAGCTCGAGATCAAGGACTTCTCTGATCACCTCATAGAGGTTTATGACGTCCCGAAGCGGTTCCAACGTGTCATCTTCAGGGCTTTCGAGCTCAAGCTCTGTGTCGGTATCGAGGGCGATGATTTCAGCTTCAGGCACGAATTTGCGCGTCACCTCAACATCAATACGTGTCGTCACGGGCTTAAGTGTTATCACACAGCTCTGCTGCACCGTTGCGCCTAATTTCGCACGCAGTTTCCAGCCAGAAGCCCCATAGGCGGTAAATTCGCCTTCAAACCTGAGTTTGGTAATCTCGCTTAGGTTCAAATCATTGGAAATGCTGCGACAGACCTCTTTGTCTGGCGAAAGCGCAAAACGGGTTGCTTTCTTACTGCTCAGCTTTGAAAGGCAAATTTCCGCCATATTCTCTTCAGAAGCTGCCATTTTACGAAACCATCCTTAAAATAGTAGAATTTGTCTGTATATAGGGGAGATAGTATAAGAAAGAAAACCAAACAAGGATCGGTTTTTTAAATTATGATGCATCCCAAAAAATTCTTGTATCTAGGTGTCTTAAGCCTCTTTCTTGTCGGATGTGAGGGGACGGTGCGCAATCATGGTTTTATGCCATTTGCCGAAGATGTCGATGCCCTCATTATCGGCGTTGATACGCGTGAGAGTGTGCTTGATCAGCTTGGCTCGCCCTCAACGGGCAGCGTGAATGAAGATGGGCCGATCGTCTATGTGCGCAGTCGTGTGGAGCATAAGGGCTATGCAAGACCTGCGGAAACTAACCGCGACCTTCTCGTTCTGTCTTTTGGCCCTGATAATGTCCTCAAAAACGTCGAGCACGTTGGAATCGAAGAGGGTCAAGTCGTCAGCTATGACCCAAGAGTGACAGACACAATTACCGAAGGTCAGGGCGCCTTGGCTCAAATTCTCGGCTCAATTGGTGGATTTAACCCCGCCTCGGTCATCGGGTCGGAGTAAATGCATAATAAGTTTTATGGGTTTGTTACAATTTTGGCGGTAAATAGAGGGCAATGATTGAGGGGACTCCATGCTTTATATGGCAAAAGGCAAGTATCAGACCCGCATCGCTGAGAGCCAAGCGGATATAGAGGCGACGCAACAGCTGCGCTATCGCGCCTTTGGTCTCTCTCATCAATCGGGCATAGATTGCGATGCCTTTGATGAGCATTGCCATCATTTCCTGATCGAAGATCGCAAGAGCGGCGCGCTCGTCTGCTGCTTTCGCATCATGCATTTAAACGGAGGGGCCGAAATCGGGCAAAGCTATTCGGCGCAATATTACGAGCTCTCCTCTCTCAACGACTTTACTGGCAGCCTTGTCGAATTAGGGCGCTTTTGCATCGACCCGCAGGTCAAAGACCCGGACATTCTCCGCGTCGCTTGGGGGGCCATTACGAAATATGTGGATGAGGAGGGGGTTGACCTCCTCTTTGGCTGCACCTCTTTTCAGGGGACAGATGCCAGCACCTATTACGATGCTTTTGCCGTGCTCAGGGACAAACATATGGCGCCCAAACGCTGGATGCCACGGGTCAAGGCACCCAAGGTGTTCAAATATGCAAACCGCTTGCGGCGCAAACCCAATATGAAAAACGCCATGCAACACATGCCGCCGCTCCTGAAAACCTATCTGATGATGGGGGGCTGGGTGAGCGATCACGCGGTGGTCGACAATCACATGAATACATTGCACGTCTTTACCGGGGTCGAAATCAACGCCATCCCCCCCGCAAGAAAACGCCTGCTGCGCGCCCTAACGGGCTAACACGAGGGGCACGCTCTCAAAAAGCCCAATGCATTACGCAGCGTGATAGCAAAACACCCCGCCCGGTGGGCACCATCGGGCCGCGCCTGCCTGCCCCCTCGGCAGGCGCGTTCACTATATCAACTTATTGAAATATTGGGACTTTGCGGGAAATTCACAAAGGCTTCATCATTGTACTCTCGCGCCTACCCAGGCAGCCGCGGCCCTCATTTCTAAATGGAGGCGGAGTTACCGAGAGGCCTTTATATTTCAATGCGCTGAGACAGTGATAGCGCGGGCCCAAGGGACAGGCAGGCGCGGGCTGGTGGTGCCACCTGTTAGAGTGTTGTTGCCCTCATTTTCTATGAGACTTAGTTTATTCAAAGAAGAATAAAATCCCCTCTTTTCCCGCATCGCGGGATGTGGCATGATCGCCGCAACATGGGAATTGGTGTCAAACATTTAACGGACCGTAAGAGTCTTAGGGACTGGCTCAATGCGCTTCTGCTCCCAGATGAGGAGCGCCAACGGATCGCCACGGGATTGGCGACGCGAGCAACTCTCAGGGTGCTACCGCTAGATTGGGCGTTTACTCGTCGCATCTCTGCACGGTCAAAAACTCCCAGCAAAGACCCTACGATATCAGAGGTATTGCAGAGGAATTTCAGCTCAGCGGTGGATACCACCAAGACAACCGCAGAAATTAAAACCCGAGCTTCATTTCCCTTCGACCCCGCAGCAGCTGTCTTCCCCCTAGTTGCCTCGGCTTCGTCCCTTTCCTTTGCCAACCGCGCCGACTACGGTTCCACCGCCGTCAAAAAAAGCCTTTTGGGCTAGAGTGGCGCAGGATGCAGCGATTTTACAGGGCGGGGCTCAGGCTGTGAATTTCGCCCCGCTCTGGCATGACCAATACAACCCTTTGGAAAGAACCTGCCAGGCCCTCAAACACGACCTGCAAAAAGACGCGGCGGATTGGACGTTTTGGATCGGTTTTTATGAGGACCTCTTAGCAGGGCGCAGCATGAATTGGCCGCTCCTTCATGACATCGCCACAACAGACACCCTCGACTGGAGCAAAGGCCCCATCGATTTGAACGCCGATATTATGGCTTTTCGTGATATCTGGCTGGCCAAAAAGGCCCGTGCAGGGGAGGCCCTCTATTTTGATGAAGAGGCTGGTGTCTTTCGCTTGGAGGTCATGGAGGCTGACGATCCTTCGCGACTGGAGCGCGCGGTCTTCAAATTAACCGAAATTTTAGAGCTGATAAACGCGACAGGCAATTTTTCGGGCGTTGTAAAGGGAGAGTTGCTCCTCATAGAGCGGGCTGTGACGCTCTATCCTGATAATGCCTTTAAGGTCTATAACAACACAAGCCAGTCCTTGAAATTGCTACGCCGCAATATTGAAACGGCGGCCTGTCCTGCCCCCGCTGATGAAGCACTGGTTGATATTTTGGAGATGACCCTGCAAGAGGTGAAAGCCATGTTGCAGAGCGAGCCTGATGTGATCTCCGATGTGATCCCGCGGTTGGAAAAGCTTATCTCTGAGATGCCCAAGAGGACCTTCGCAATATGCGAGGGGCCAGTGAGCAACTCGCGCTTTTGTCAGAGGACAGCCTAGCCGAGCAAACGAGAAGAGAAGCCAATGTTTTTGGGGATGGATATGCCTCTGACGCCGAGCGGGGTGTGGCGCTTTACTATTCTGCGTCACGGATTGTGCAGGCGGTCTTTGTTGGTATGCATAGGACTTTTAACTTATTGCTCGATGGGAGCGTCAGTGCGACCAGCAAACTTGCTATGATTTCTCAGAACATTAAAAAGATTTCTTTGAATATTGCTGGCGCGAGTGCTGTTGGGGCGGTCTCCTATGGTTTAGGAAGTTTTGTGCTCTCTCCACAGGTTCGGTGGGTTTTGGATTTCTTTCACCGCTTTTTTTAAGGTGCCGTAAGAGCCGTTTTCTTGACCTTTCCCTATTCACATCGTAAGCGCGCAGCATGGCGCGTGTACCTCTAACTCAACTGAGCAATATTTCTTTGACCTTTGGGGGTGATCCGGTTTTTGACCGTCTTAGCCTTGTGGTGCAGCCTGGGGATCGGGTGGCCTTGGTGGGGCGGAACGGATCGGGTAAGTCCACTTTGATGAAGGTCATGGCGGGCCTTGTGGAGGCCGACAAAGGCGAGCGCGTCGTGCCCCCGCATATGTCTGTGGGCTACATGGAGCAAGACCCCAGCATGGAGGGCTTTGACACGCTTGGCGATTATGCCGCCAGTGATTTGCCTGAGGGTGAATTTTACAAAGTCGAACGGGCAGGTGAGGGGCTTAAGTTTGATCCTCAACGCCCTGTTGCCACGGCCTCGGGCGGCGAGCGGCGGTGTGCGGCGCTGGCCAAGTTAATGGCCGAAGCGCCTGATCTGATGCTCCTTGATG
>WTIQ01000124.1 GCA_011525185.1 Paracoccaceae bacterium
TGACCACGCTATCCAAGCCCCGTTCTCTAAAGCTTCGAAAATTATCCACAATACTTCGATCTAAGCCGCCGCCAAGATCGCTTTGACGCCCCAGCAAAAGCAATGCATAGGCCGCCCCCCCAGAGAGCAAAAGCTGCACAAGTCCTAGGGATGCGGCGAGCGCAAAGTCAAATTCAAAGCGGATGGCCTGATAAATCGCAAGCTCGATAGTTGTCGATTTCGGCCCGCCCCCAAGGGTCAGAGCAACAGCAAAACTTGACAGGCAAATGATAAAGATCACAGCCGCCGTTGAGGGCAAGACTGCGCGCAGCATCGGCCATTCAATCACGCAAAAACGCTGCCAAGGAGTAAGGTTAAGGCTTTGGGCAAGACGAATGCGTTCCGCGGGCAACGAGACCCAACCAAGAAGGATCATCCGTGTCGCAAGAGGGAGGTTAAAAAAGACATGGGCCAGCAAGACACCCTCAAGCCCATAAATGGAAATGCTCTCAAATCCCAGAGAGGTTAGAGCTCCATTGAGCAGGCCACGTTGACCAAAAACAGCGATGAGCCCCAAGATCGCCACGAGGGTGGGCAGGATGAAAGGAGCACCAAGCATTAGGATAAGCCATTGACGCCCCCAAAACTGGCTCCGCGCCAAGGCACGCGCCACGGGAATGGCAAGCATGACGGATAAGAGGGCCGACAGGCTTGCTTGGATCAGGGTAAAGCGCAGCGCCTGCCATTCAGCAGGCCCCCAGTGTGTTGTGCTTTCTGCTTTGCCCCAAACCGCAATAAGCGGCACAGAGACAAAAAGAATGACCGCAACACTCGCGATTATTTGGAGAGCGCGATACGCCATTCTTCGATTGCACTCTCTCTAAGCGCCGCCGCTTCGGTTTCATCAAAAAACAGGACTTTTTCTGGGAGGGGCAAAGACTGAAACTCTTTGGGCCAGTCAGATACGGGCAAGGCCGCTGGCAAAGACCAGTTCCCCGTTGGGATCAGGTTTTGAAATGTCTCGGTCAAGATAAAGGCCATAAAAGCATCCGCAAGCGCAGGATTATCGGTTGAGGCAAGTTTAGCCGCAAGCTCGACCATGAAATAATGCCCTTCTGGAAAGAGGGCTGCTTTTTTGCTTAGATCATTTTCAGCGACAATGTGGTAGGCAGGTGAAGTCGTGTAAGAGAGAACCATATCCGCCTCACCATCTGTAAAGAGGCCGTAGGATTCTGACCATCCTTTTGTCACGGTCAGGATCTTGGGGGCCAGACGCTCCCAAGTTTGTTGCGCATGTTTTCCGTAAATATGTTTGACCCACAGCACCAGCGCCAGCCCCGATATAGAGCTGCGCGGATCTTGGATCACAATCGTTAAATCATCATCCGCGTTCAGCAAATCTTCAAAAGACTGCGGCGCATTATCGAGCCGTTCGGAATTGTAAATAAAAGCCGTATGCCCATAGTTAAAAGGTAAAAAGACAGGGTCTGTCCAATCAAGCGGGAGGGTCAGTTTAGAGTTGTCCTGACCGTGATCGGCAAAAAGACCTGTGTCGCGCGCCTTTTTGGTAACATCCGTATTGAGACCGATGATCACATCAGCGTCCGTTCTCTCCCCTTCTAGGATAATCCGGCCTAAAACATCGCCTGTTTTGAATTGAAGATCACAATTGCAGCTCTCTTCAAATGCCGCTTCAATCGAGGGACCTGGTCCCCACTCAGAGGCAAAGTAATCTGGGGCATAAACTGTCAAAACAGGGGTCTCTGCCAAAGAGGATGTTGCCCAGATCATGGCTGCGGTAAAGGTTGCAAAACGCATGTATTCACTCTCCATATTTATGACAGGCGAAGAGGGAGACTTGCGCTTACCTTTCCTCCGCCGGTCTTAACCGGTTCAGGTTCAACGGGTTTGCATAGTGCATCTCAGCCATAACGGCACCCCGAGGTAGTTGCGTGTATAAACGGATTACGCCCACACGCAAGATGAATTGAGGGAGAGCGTGGTTTAAGTTGCAATCAATTCTTCAACGACGAGATTAAAACGATTGAGTGCGCCTTCGTATCTACCAAAAATATGACTGGGATTCCCACGTGAGGCAAAGCCAGATTGAATCTCTTCCCCCAGCTCAAAATCCTCTGCAAGCGCTGTTACAGTGATCTTTTGGTTTTTCTCCCAATGGGCCTGCATCTCTGCTGTTTGGGGGGCAGAATTTGGGACCAGTGTCGCCATACGCACATGGGTGAGATCAACGCCTTTGGGTTCAAAATGAAACAGCATGACGTGATCTTGTTGCACAAGCATCTGAATATTTGGCAGCACCATATAAAGAAGATTGGCATGTTGTCGAATATCCCACTGCTCTTGTGGCACGTCTTTGAGATTGCTCAAGGAAAGACGGGGGAGAACCGCTCGAATATGCGGCCCGAATTGTTTGTAGGTTGAAAGGTTGTCATGAAAGTAAGGGCCAATTGTATCTTTATGAGCGACGCGGAAATGATAGGCCTCTAAGCCACCCTCAAAAAGGACTTTCCAATTGGCCTTTATGTTGATTGTCTCCATCACCGCGATGCGATGATCGGCCAAACCGAGCCAGTTGAAATCACCATCAAGCCCAGAGAGCCAGCGACCGATATCTGTGATCTCTGCCGCATCTGGATTTGCGATGACCCAAATAAATCCATGTGCCTCATGACTGGGGAGACGGCGCAATCCCCGCTCTGCACGGGGTAAGTCAGGAAAGCCTTGGCCCTCGTGGGGGACCGCGCGCAAATCTCCGTGATTGCTCCAGCTCCATCCATGATAGGGACAGGTAAAGACCCGTTTGCACCCTGTGGCCTCACGCTCAATCTTAGCACCGCGATGGCGGCACACGTTCAAAAAGACGTTGACCTTGCCCTCCCCATCTCGCGTCAGCAAGAGGGGCAGCCCCAAGAAATTTTTTGCGATAAACGCATGTTCGCCTATCAACTCTAAGCTTTGCGCAACAACAATGGGTTTGCGTCGAAACAGCATCGTATGTTCACGCTCATACCTTTCAGGGCTCATATAACGAGAAATTGGGGAATGGCTGATCTCAGGATCAAGATAGGCAGATTTCTGATCTGCAAGGCCGATCACTTCGCGCAGTAGTGACACTTCTGTTTGACGATCCATGACTTTATATGCCTTTATGCACTTACCGCATGGTAAGTATTTCTAAAATTGTGTCTGCGTCAAGGCAGCGCTACGCTACGTCAGATTGAGAGGATCGATGACGCCACCTCTAAAACCGCGCGAAACCTATATTAAGATAGCGACATCGAAATTTGCCGAGTTTGGATATAGAGGTGCTAGTTTAGATGCGATTGCCAAAGAAGCTGGCGTGACCAAACAGGCTTTGCTTCACTTTTTCGGGACCAAGAAAAAACTATACGAAGCTGTTTTGGAGGATCATGCCGCGGATTTATCGGCGCATCTTGAGGCAACTGAGGCGCCATCTCCACAGGAACGGCTTTTGTTGCACGCACAGTTTCTCACCGCAAGCCAAGGCATTAGGCTTATCATACGAGCGCTGATGGACAGTCAAGACACGGCAGACCACTGGCCGATGAAGAGCTATCTTGATGCGCTTCTTTCCTTTTTGCAGATGCATGCCAAGGTTCCACGCAGCTCTGCCAGCCATTTATCATGGATTAATAAGCTGATCGGTTTGATACAATATCACATTATTTCACTACCAGCGATGATAGGTATGTACGGCCCAGATTGTGCCCAATCGCTTGAACAAGAATTTGAGCAAACGCTTAGAGATGAGATTGACGCCATTTTGAGATAGAAAAACCGCTCGCAAAACAGATAGCAAAGCAGCTGTCTTTTGCAGAGATTTTAGGCGAGAGGCGCACCCCGTGTTAAGGTTGGTGCCGAGGTCTGCTTGGCGAAAGTGTGAGTACGAGCAGGGCACAGATGATCAGGCCAGCGCCAAACATTTGGGAAGGTGAAAAGGACTCTCCAAAAACGATCCACGCAACAAGCGCTGCCCAAAGCAGTGAGGTCAGTCTGAAAGGTGCCACGAAGGAGGCCTCTCCCCATTGGAGTGCGGTTGTGATCAACAGCATAGCCACACCGTGGCACAGACCTGCTGCAAGCACGGCCATAAGCGCTTGGGTATCGTCAAAGGTCCATTCCCCAACGCCAAGGCATATGCCCACAAGCACCATTCCGATTGAGGCATAAAGCGTCAAAGCAACGGCGCTGAATTCCGAGCCAAGCTTTCTCGTCCACAATTCACGACAGCCTCCCATAAATGCGCTAATAAGGGGAAATATAATGAGCCACCCAGAAGCCACTGCCTCAACAGACAGCATGATGCCCGCGCCGAACATTCCGATTGTAACAGCCGCCAGTTTTCCAAAAGTGAGGCGCTCTGCGAGAACAATTGGAGCCAAAAGTGCCACAAATAGAATATTGGTGAGGTCGATAAAGACCGCCAGAGAAAAAGGTAAGGAAACCAATGCAATCACAAAGGCATAGACATTGGCGATCGTGAACCCAGTCCTGATAAGGAGATCACGATTGCGCAGGTTCGGCAGTGGTGTTCCTCGATACCAAAGGATCAGAATGCAACAGGCCAAAGTGGCCAAAGAGCGGAACACAATGATCTGATTGGTCGGCAAATGGCTCGCGTAGAGCTTTACGAACGTATCATTGGCCACCAGAAAAAATGCGCCAAGTGCCATTAGAGCTGGAGCAGTGCGGGGGTGAGAGACATTCATAAGATGCCGCATCCTTTCTAAGCCGTTCTCTTAGGATCGCATGGGTCAAGACAGTTTATACTATAGTATTTTCAGAAAAAACGGATCAATTTTTCTAATGCTTATTGACATGTCGCGTGTTTGAACTGCCAAACAGGTGTCCCCTTTCGGCTGATCATGCTTTATAGTAGGCGACATTATTTTGATAACGTTATTTCGCTATAAGCCCATCATTTTAAGCTGAGACTGCGCGAGTTTTGCAATCAAAATTCAAATCCGTCGCTCTAATATAGCCCCGCTGTTTTCGCCCGCAGTCGGATCAGGCTGAGGATCGTGTCTATTGTGGGGGTTGGGGTCTTAGTGATTTTTCCAAGCTCTTGCACACTGCTGACAAGCGCATCAATCTCCATCGGGCGTCCCTGATCAAGGTCTTGCAGCATAGAGGTGCGATGCGCTCCTACTGCTGCCCCCCCATCGATGCGCTTTTCGACGTCAATTGGAAATTTCACGCCGAGTTTTTCCGCGATGTCTTGAGCCTCAAGCATCATGGCGCGTGCAATTGGGCGGGTGCCTTCATCGGTGCAGAGCACATCTAATGTCGCATGTGTAAGAGCCGAGATCGGGTTAAAGGATAAGTTCCCCCAAAGTTTGATCCAGATTTCATCTCGCAGTTTGGGACGGACGGGCGCTTTCAGGCCCGCTGCACTGAGTACCTTGGAGAGCGCAAGCGCGCGCTCTGACTTAGTGCCATCTGGCTCGCCCAGTGAAAAGCGATTTCCTTCGATATGTTTGATCACACCAGGGGCGATCACTTCTGCGGCAGGATAGACAACGCAGCCTAGAACATTGTCTGGTCCAAAGCCATTCCATTGGGCATCGTTAGGGTCGACAGTGTGAAGGCGTGTGCCCTCTAATGCGCCTCCGATTTTGTGGAAATACCACCAAGGGACGCCATTCACCCCTGAGACAATTGTTGTATGATCCCCGATCAAGGGCTGCATTTTATCGACTACGGCGGGAACAGAATGCGCTTTGAGCGTGACGATGACATAGTCTTGTTGACCGAGTTCTCTGGGATCCTCTGCTGCAGTGACCGTTACTTGATGCTCGTCCCCCTCCTTAAGGAGTTTGAGCCCATTTTGCTGCATCGCCTCAAGATGGGGACCACGCGCCACAAGGCTCACGTCTGCCCCAGCCTGAGCCAGCTTGACCCCCATATATCCGCCAATCGCACCCGCGCCAAAGATACAAATTTTCATGCTTTAACTCGCCGTTTCCACAAGGCTCAACTTTTCAGCCATGCCAATGCGCTGCATTTTTCCTGTCGCCCCTTTGGGAATTTCATCAAGGATTACGACTAGACGGGGAACCTTAAAATCCGCCATACGACTGGCGGCGAAGTCGCGGATCTCTCGCGCGGTAGCGCTCTGACCGTCGCGCAAAACGACGGCGGCGGCGACCTCTTCGCCAAGTTTGGGATGGGGTAGGGCAAAGGTGACCACTTGCCCAATGGCGGGAAAGTCCATCAAAACGCCATCAACCTCTAGGGGCGATATTTTCTCGCCACCGCGATTTATGATTTCTTTTAACCGTCCCGTCAGTTCCAAGAAGCCGTCGCTATCAAAAGATCCCTGATCGCCAGTGCGAAACCAGCGCTTATTTTCAGCCTCAAAAAAGTTCTTTGCGTTCGCCTCTGGGTTACTTTCATAACCAGGCGTCACATTCGGGCCTGAGATCACCACTTCGCCAATCCCTTCAATAAGATGATTTTCCAGCTCATGGGCGATCCGAACCTCTGGACCCGCGGCCACACCAACGGATCCTGGTTTTTGTTGACTCAGCGGATTACAACACATCTGATGCGCAGCTTCCGTCATGCCATAGGCCTCGATCACAGGTGCATTGAACGTCTCTTGGAGGCTCGCCATGACTTGCGCGGGCAGGCTTGCGGAGGAAGAGCGCAAAAAGCGCAAAGGGTTGGATACTATAGTTTCCCCGTTTCGCCCTGCACGCGACAATATCGCCTGATGCATCGTCGGGACAGCGGTGTACCACGTGGGGTTTGCCTCTGCCATGCTGCTGAAAAATGTCATGGCATTAAAGCCGCTCGTACACCAGATAGAGGCACCAACCGAGAGAGAAGCCGTCACAGCAGCGATGAGGCCGTGAATGTGAAACAGTGGCATCACATTCATACACCGATCCCGAGAGGTGAGATCAAGAGAAGTGGCAATATGATGTGCCGATGCCGTGATATTCGCGTGCAACAGAGGGACAATTTTAGGCCGCGATGTTGTGCCTGATGTGTGCAGGATAAGGGCCACATCCTGCGCCTGTGGCAGGTTTTCGCGCGCGGGCTCTGCGCTGGTCTCGGATACAAGATCAAACTTACCTGCAACTTTTTCATCTGCGTGCAGTCGCATGATCGTAAGGCCAGCGCGCTGGGCGGCAGCCAAAGCCGCTCCCTCATATCCCGCCTCCAGAACAATGGCTTTTGCGTTTAGATCCCCCAAGTAGAAGGCAAATTCATCTTCGCGGTAATTCGGGTTCAAAGGCGCGGTCGTTGCGGCTTGGGCAATTGTCACAAAGGCAGTTGCCATATGTGGCCCATTTGGCAGCACGATGGCCACTCTGTCC
>WTIQ01000456.1 GCA_011525185.1 Paracoccaceae bacterium
GGATGTATAAAATCGTTTTGCAAATCAACGAGGACAAGCGCCGTCTTTTCAATCTTAAAGTCTGAAAACCTTTTCATCTCTTCCCCTTAGATTTTGCGTGTGACAATTAAATTCCCGTTCTCATCCACTTTTGCCATTAAATCAGGTTCAAGGAAAATCGTCGTGTCGGGTTGTTCCAAAATGGCAGGCCCCTTGATGTATTCAGCGACCCCAAGCGCAAGGCGGTTATAAATAGGCGTAGAATGCCACTCTCCCTCCGACCAGACCTGACGCGTTTCTATAAGCGCCTGCTCCGCAGTCTGCCCAGACTTGGGTGCCAAAGCGCTCAAATCAAGCTGCGCTCTGTGCCCAATCGCTGCGACGCGCAAGTTGACGATCTGAATAGGGACATTTTCCAACGGCTGACCAATCTGACGTCGATAGGCACGTTCAAACGCATTCAAAAGACCCTCACGCGTCAACTCCCCTCGAGTTCTCACAGATACTTTCACAGTATGGGTCTGTCCAAGATAGAGCATATCAGCTTCGATCTCTTCTGTGATCCGCTCAAATCGGGTTTGACCAGATTGCGACATGCGCCCGTGACATTTGTCCCAAAGCGCTTCGACCCATGCCAACGCTTCAGCCTCATCGAGTGTCGAGAGCGGGATATTCACGGTGCGCAAAGCATCGTGGCGCATATCAGAAATCACACAGCCCAGAGCGCTAGTCACGCCTGGAAAACGGGGAACGAGCCCAGCCTGCAGTCCGACTTCTTTGATCAGCGCGCCAATGTGCAGCGCACCACCTCTCCAAACGGCATTGCAACAAATTTTTCTGGATCATGGCCCCGCTCAATCGAGACAATTCGAATTGCACCAGCCATTTTTGCATTGGCCACTTGGATAATTGCCTCTGCAGCCTCAAGGTCGGAAATACCAAGAGGGGCAGCGATCTTTGTTCTTATAGAGGCACGCGCCGCGTCAACGTCCAAATGACTGAGTTTGCCCCCGATAGGACGATTGGCATTTATGCGACCCATTAACAGGTTGGCATCGGTAACTGTAGGTTCGTCATTGCCAAGGCCATAACAGACAGGACCTGGGTTTGAGCCTGCAGAGCGCGGACCAATTTGTAAAATGCCTGCTTTGTCAATCCACGCAATCGAGCCACCACCAGCGCCTATGGTGGTCATTTCAATCATGGGAGAGCGCACAACCATTCCAAAATCAATTGACGCCTGCGCTGCAAGCGATGATTGACCTTCTGCAATGAGAGACACATCAAAGCTAGTTCCCCCCATGTCACAGGTAATGATGTTCTCAAATCCTGCCGATTTTCCAATGAATTTGGCAGCCATAACCCCCGCAGCAGGTCCAGAGAGAGCCGTGCGAATTGGCTGACTTCCCGCCGAGGCGACGTCCATAACACCGCCATTGGATTGCACGATCAAAAGATCACCTGCAAAGCCCTTATCGCCGAGCCGATCTTTGAGCTGCCCGAGATAATGCGCCATTTTCGGTTGCAAATAGGCATTCAAAACAGATGTTGAAACCCGCTCAAATTCGCGAATTTCTGGTAAAATATCACAGGACACAGTGATATGGTCATTGTGCCAGTGCGCTCGCACACAGTCTTTGGCGGCGAGCTCATTGGCAGGATTTGCATAGGCATTGATGAAGGCAATGCATAGACTGTCACAGCCTGCGTCTTGCAGGCGTTTAAGCGCTGTGATCACATCCGCTTCATTCAATATGGTCTCAATCTCTCCGCTGGCGAGCGTGCGCTCGCGCACACCAAGTCGAAGATCCCGCTCGATCACTGGCTGATACGACCCCCGAAGCCCCCAGGTCTGCGGGCGATCACGTCGCCGCATCTCCAAGACGTCTTCAAAACCGGCGGTCGTAATCAACCCCGTTTTACTGCCTCGGCGCTCTAGGAGGGCATTTGTGCCAACGGTTGTCCCATGAACAATAGTTGCAATCTCAGAAAACGCTACTCGCTCGCGTAAGATACCCTCAACAAGTCCGCGCGATTGATCGTCAATTGTGCTAGGCACCTTACCCGTGACGACCTCTCCCGTTTCCTGATCCAAAATGAAGAGATCCGTAAATGTTCCCCCCACATCAACGCCAATGACATAGCGTGCATTTTCCTCTGAATGGCTCATGACACTCATGTTTGAGGACCCTCTGCTCTCTGTTCGCGCAAGCTCATCCGCCGCCTCTCGGTTGCCTCTTCATCAACGCGACCATCTTGAGCAATCACCAGCCCGTAGGTGTCATGCGCACATTGCACTGAAATATACCCCAAACGCAGATCATTGCTGACAGTCTGAATAGGCCGTTCCAGTGGATCACCGTATCCGCCCCCGCCTGGCGTCTCGAGCGTAACCGATCCCCCTTTTGCGAGCCTGATTCCGACTTTCTTTGACACCATTTCAGGACGTTCCGCTGTACTGTCTTGGGTTGATTTCCATGAAAACTGATTGCAAGCCGCTTGAGTGGCAAGTCCAACCCCTTGCGGGGCATGGCGGCCACGCTCACCAAAGAAAAAGCCGTCAGCCTCGTCCCCCAATACTTCAATTTCATAGGTCGCTCCAAGGCCCCCACGATACTGTCCTGCTCCCCCAGAGTCACTGCGCAAAGCCCATTGGCGAAACGCAATGGGATAAGCCGCCTCTAAAATTTCCAAGGGCGGAATAGTCGCCATTGAAATAGGTGCATTGCCATGGTTTAAGCCATCCCCTTCGCTATGCCCGCCATGACCGCCCCCAAAAAAGGAAAACATCACCCAGCGCCGTCCATCTGGACGATACCCAGCCAAAGAAAGGGCGTTGATCGTTCCATAGGCATTTGCAAGCGCGCGATCTGGATCAATTTTCCCGACAGCTGCAAAAATGACATCAATAATCCGAAGAATGGTCTCAGTATATCCTCCAACAGGTCTTGGCCGCTCAGCGGACAGAAGAGAATCCTTAGGAATGATGATATCAATCGGGTCCAAAACACCTGCGTTTGCAGGCACATCGGAAAACAAATGTTTAAGAGCAACGTAGCATGCGGCCACAGCGGTGGACCTTGAGATATTCACAGGACCCGCCACACTGCTAGCAGAGCGCGTGAAATCAAGGGTCATTTTTGCGCCTTCTACGCGCACGTCAACCGCAATAGGGAGAGGCCTATCCACGATCCCGTCATTATCAAGATAATCCGTGGCACTCACACTCCCGTCAGGCATCTCAGAAATATAATGTTGCATTTGTGAATGCGCACGCAGACGCAGCTCTGCAAAAACGGTTGCTACCGTCTGATCTCCGTAATCATCCAACAAATCATTTAAGCGCGTCACTCCAAGGTTAAGCGCACTGATTTGAGCATTAAGGTCCCCATAAATCGAGAGGGGAAGGCGTGAATTCGTTTTTAAGATTTCTAGTATGTCCGTCTGCAAAACACCCTTGCGAAACAACTTTACAGGTGGAATGTGCACACCTTCGGCAAAACTTTCTGTGGCAACAGGATTGTAATTCCCTGGCACGTTGCCGCCCACATCATGCCAATGCCCGACCGAAGCCAACCAGCAAAAAATTTTGCCCTCTCGGAAAATCGGGCGCACAAGTTTAAAGTCCGAGAGATGTGTCCCCCCCTCGTACGGGTCGTTAAAGATATAAACATCTCCCTCATCAGGCGGCGCATCCTTTGCCAAATTGATCACTAACTTTACGGCGAAAGCCATCACACCCACAAAGACGGGCAGACCCTCCTTGCCTTGGACCAGCGTATCACCCGTTTCAGCATCATATAATCCATGCGACGCATCATGGGCTTCGGCAATGATTGGATTAAATGCACTTCGAAACAGGGTTGCATCCATTTCATCGGCAATTTGTTCAAGCCGCCCTCTCAGTACCGCCAAGAGAACTGGGCTCACCTCTTGTGATGCGCTCGCTTTACTCATCTCTCTGCCTCTGGATCATATTTGCGGCCCAAATCCAACAGCTGCTGTGTTCCCAGAAGGTCGTTCAATCCCGTTAAATCGAGCATTCTGTCCTGCCAATCTTGCGTCCCCCCAGAGATGATTAACTCACGATAAAAATGTGTGCCCAGATAGCTAAGGGCACGCACAAACGCGCCTGGATAGATCACCAATTGAAAACCCAGCACACCCAATTCAGACAGGGGGAGAAGCGGTGTTTTGCCCCCCTCAACCATATTTGCTACGAGAGGCACGCGATCGGCAAATCGTGATGTGATTGCGGTCATTGCAGCTTGATCAGGTGGCGCCTCAACAAAGAGAATATCCGCCCCGGCATCCAAATAGCACTCCGCACGCTCTAATGCCCGCTCAAGACCCTCTAGAGCGATCGCATCCGTGCGCGCAATGAGCAAACAATCGTGATCTAAGAGCGCATCTTTTGCAGCCTCAATTTTACCTACCATTTCTGCTCTCGACACCAGTGTTTTACCGGCAAGATGACCACAGCGCTTGGGCAGGGTTTGATCCTCTAATTGAATGCTGCTTGCGCCCGCTTTTGCAAAAAGACGTACTGTTCTTTGCACATTGAGGGCATTGCCAAATCCCGTATCTGCATCGACTATAAGCGGCAAAGAGACACGATCAGATATGACAGAAATCGTTTCAGCGACCTCGGCCATGCTGATCAATCCAATATCAGGCCGACCAAAACGCGTGTATGCAAGAGAGGCCCCCGAGAGGTAAAGCGCTTCAGCCCCTGCCTGTTGCGCCATCACAGCAGATAAGCCGTCAAAAACGCCAGGCGCTAGGAGAGGTGGCTTTGCTCGATCACTTAGCCGCTCTTGGAGAGGATGTACTAGGCTCATCGTGTAATATCCTTCACTTTGCCCTGCATTAAATGTGGGATCAAACCGCCATTGGCAATCATACACACAAGAAAATCTGGTAAAACCTCACAGTGAAATCTTTGCGCAGCGACGTGCAATATCCCACTCTGTGTGTCCAGTTCGGCTTGCTCACCCTCTTTCAGTTGGCTTGTCTCCAGAGTTGGGCACGCGAGGCACATGAGCCCAAGATTAAAAGCATTGCGTTGAAAAATACCACCGAATGATTTTGCGATAACCGCGCGAATACCGAGGGCAACGAGCGCTTCGGCCGCCTGCTCTCGCGAGCTCCCGATCCCAAAACCGCGCTCCGCTAAGATCATGTCACCGTTTTGAACATTATGCGCAAAATCGGGCCTTATGGCTTCTAGACAATGCGCGGCAAGTTCTGCAGACGGCAGGCGCATATATTGTCCTGGAGCCAGTAGATCCGTGTTAATATCGTCTCCCAATATCCAAACTCGACCAAATAGGCGCATTTAAAAAACCCTCTTACTTGCAGCCAGATGAAACGGGCGCGGCGCCTCATACGGGCGGTTTGCACGAGCCGCTTGGCAACAATCTGCTCTATAAGAAAGCTTAGTCAATAATCAATTTGACACAACACGAGATCTCAAGGCCAAGAAACAGTTCTATGCGCAGAAAGACTTGCGTCTTAAATAAACAAGCGCGGGTCGCTGAGATAGCCTGTGATTGCAGAAGCTGCTACGGTTGCAGGAGAGGCGAGCCACACTTGTGACCCAGGATCTCCCATGCGACCTTTGAAATTTCGTGCCGTTGAAGAGATGCAAATATCATCAGCCCCTAAACGATCCGCACCATAGCCTGCACACATACCACAAGCTGCAGGCAGGAAACGCGCTCCAGCATCCTCAAAAATCTCTAAAATCCCCTCTTCTGTCGCAGCCTCTTGATCCCTTTTTGAAGCTGGAGCAACCAAGAGCTGCATGGACCCAGCTATTTTACGCCCACTGAGGATCTGGGCCGCCGCGCGCAAATCGTCTAATTTTGCCCCCGTACAAGCACCAATATAAGCAACATTAAACATCTGCTTTTCATGCTCTGTAAGAGGTGCAGAATTTGCAGGAGAGTGCGGCGCTGCAACCTGTGGCTTGAGCGCGTCCAAATCTATCTGGTAACTTGGACCAGAATGGCTTGCCTCATCACTTGCTAAGGCCGAAATGTCAATCGCAGGTGTACACTCTGGTGCAAACTGGGACAACCACTCCAATGTCACAGCATCGGGTGCAATAATGCCTGCCTGTGCCCCAAGCTCCGCCGACATATTACAGAGGGTCATACGCTCTTGCATTGATATGCTTTGCACGCCTGCACCAAGATATTCCAACGCCTGATACTCTGCCATGTCCATACCATGCTCGCCGCATAGAGCGAGAATGATGTCTTTGGCATAGACGCGCTCTTGCAGCTTGCCCCGCAACTCAACGGCCCGTGTTTGTGGCACTTTGAGCCATATTTCACCCGTTGCGGCCACACCCGCCATATCGGTGGCCCCGATTCCAAAGGAATAGCATCCAAATGCCCCAGCTGTTGTCGAGTGACTATCACCGCCCACGATAAACATACCGGGACGCACCAGACCTTTCTGAGGGAGAACCACATGGCAAATGCCTGCCTCTGGATAAAAATATCTGATCTTATGCTGTTTTGCAAAATCAGAGGTGATTTTTTGGATCACTTTACTCGCGTCGTCTTTGGCAGGCACAAAGTGGTCCGTGATGATCACGAGCTTATCAGGATCAAACAGTCCGCGCTTCAGTTCGGCCAATTTCGGCCCCAAACGACGCGGCCCTGAACTGTCATGAACCATTGCAAGATCAACCTGGCAGGTGATGTACGCACCGACAGACACTTGAGGCTTGCCTGCGGCCCGCGCAAGGATCTTGTCCACGATACTCGGCATTTTAATGAGCTCACTTTTGCATGTGTTGCTTTTTTAAAGTTTAAGCGTTTAAGTCAAATTGACAAGAACTCCAGTTCGTAGGGATTATGTAGTGCCAATCATCCAAATATCACTCCTCAAAGGCTATGCACCCGATATTCGACATCGCTTGGCCACAAAAGTCACTGATCTGATTGTGCAAATGTTGGGCGCGGTGCCAGAGGGTACGACAGTCGCAATCCCTGAGCTTGACCGCAGCAGTTACATGCGAGGAAGGGAACTCAAAACGCCAATTGCCCCACCCCCTGAAGCAACAGAGGTGGTTAAAGCCTATCTTGCTGCCATGGAGGCGCGAGATTTAACAACCGCCAAAAGCTATCTGGCAGAGGATTTCTGGATGGAATTTCCGGGAGGTATTCGCATGCACACTTTGGAAGAGTTGGTGACATGGGCCAAACCGCGCTACCAGAGCGTAACAAAAACCTATGACGGGTTTAGTGAAGCCTATGAGCTAGAAGAAACGGATGTGTTTTGTCATGGCCGTTTGCAAGGCACGTG
>WTIQ01000214.1 GCA_011525185.1 Paracoccaceae bacterium
CTGAAAGGGAATATCGAGATAGGGTAGAACCAACCCTTCGGACATCAGTGGAATGAGTTGGCGTACATGTGGATAAGGGTAGACATAGTGAAGTCTTACCCATGCGCCAAGACTGCCAAGATCACGGGCTAGGTCGGTGATATGTGCCTGGTGACCGCGCTCCTCATAATGTTTGATATCCACGCCGTAGGCAGAAGTATCTTGGGAGATGACCAAGAGCTCTCGCACTCCATTTTCAATAAGCTTTTCCGCTTCACGAAGAATGGCATGGGCGGGGCGACTTTGTAAGCGGCCGCGCATGTCTGGGATGATGCAAAACTTGCACTTATGGTTGCAGCCTTCTGATATCTTTAGGTAACTGTAATGTCGTGGCGTGAGTTTTACGCCTGAACTGGGTAGTAAATCGACAAAGGGATCTGGATTTGGCGGCACTGCGGCATGGACTGCATCAAGCACTTGTTCGTATTGATGCGGTCCTGTCACGGCCAGAACTTTAGGATGAGTGCCTGAAATGTACTCTGGTTCTGCACCAAGGCAGCCTGTGACGATCACACGACCATTTGCATCAATGGCTTCGCCGATCGCGTCAAGGCTCTCGGCTTTGGCGCTGTCAAGAAAACCACAGGTGTTTACGATAACCGCATCTGCCCCGTCATAATCTGCGGAAATACCATAGCCTTCGGCGCGGAGCCTTGTGAGAATGCGTTCGCTGTCGACTAAGGCTTTGGGACATCCAAGTGACACCATGCCGATGGTGGGCTGATCGTGTCTCTTTGCGTCTTGAATGCGAGCAGAGGCGAGATCTGGGCGGAGTGAGGGAGGATTCGTAGACATAAGCGGGATATAGCCGAGCACAAAGCTGGGAGAAAGGGGGACATTGAGAGCTCTGATCCCGCGCATTATGTCGGTCTCGTAAGGTAATTATAGGTGTCGTTGTGAAAGTACTTAAGATTTTCGCTCTTTTCAGTGTTGTGTGTGCCGTTTTGCTTGGTGTTGCATTTCTCTTAATTCCCCATGAACGTATTTTGACCCAAGCTTTGGAGCGGATCGAAACGACAACGGGCCGCAAAATAGAGGTGACTGGCGGCAGTCAAATCATACTCTTTCCCAATTTGGGCGTTGTCGCACGTGATGTGCGTGTCTTTGAGGGGGCGGCCCCAAGTCCTTTGGGGAAAGTGACAGCAGATGAGCTTACAGTTTCGGTGAATACCATGGCGCTGCTCGGACGTGAGATCGAATTAAACAAGCTCGCTCTTGATGGCGCTGATATTTTTATCACTCCAAATGTCTCACAAGAAGCACAAAAGAGCGCTAATCCCAAGGCTGGGGAAGGGGAGGACGACGGAGCGCATTCGCCCTCAGACAACACCGCATCATTTATTGAAAATTTTAGCTTTGAGGCGATAGAGCTCACCAATTCTACGCTCCGATTTGCGACTGGCGGCAAAACATATGCCCTCAGTGACCTAAATGCAGAAGTTTTACCGATCCAAGAGACAGCGGGCTTACGTTTAGGCCTTAATGCCATCTATCAGAAGCAACCTTTTGAGCTTCAATTAGAGGTGCCGTCGCTTAAAAACCTGTTAGACGCTGGCGGATCAGTCACAGCTGCACTCAACGCAGAATTTGGCAGATTTTCAGCCGTGGCCCAAAACCCACTGAGCGACGAATTAATCGCTGAAGTGGAGGCCAACATTGAAAATATGGCAGGTCTGCTTTCGGTGCTTGACGTGCCGTCTCGCAGTTGGCCGAGTGAACTGGGCAACACGCTCAATGTGTCAACAAGGTGACGGTTTCTGGGGATGCGGTACGCGCGGATGATATTCAAGTCGGATTTTCTGACAACCGTATCATGGGACAGTTGCGTAGCACCCTTTCAGAGATTCCAACTCTTTCGGGTGCATTGAATTTAGGCTCTTTTTCCTATGGTGCCAAAAAGGAAGCAGGGCAATCAGGGTCTTCTTTTGCTGAAATCAAGGCTGATGGATCGCAGGGATGGTCTAATGCTCCACTTGCGCTTCCAGAGTTGGATTTTCTCAATGCCAATGTCGATCTCAAAGCAACATCTCTTAGCTATGGGCCTTATCGTCTTTCGGATTTCGTCGGTAACGTGATAGTCGAGAATGGCGTTTTGCGTGCGGATATTGAGCGCGTGTCTACCTTTGGTGTGGCTTTGAATGGCCAGCTGCGCATCAGGGGAGGGAGTGCGCAAAGCGTTGCAGGAGACGCGAAAGGCACAGACTTGCGGGTTGAACAGTTGCTCACAACGTTTGCAAACCGTGATGATGTGAAAGGCACAATGAGCGCAGATGCCTCCTTTACGACAGCGGGCAAAAGCATCGCGCAATTTATGAAAAGCTTAGACGGAAAAGGGCAATTTAACATAACAGAAGGTCGTTATGACGGACTTGATCTCGATCAAATCTTTCGCTCTGGTCAGGTGCAATCTGGGACGACACTTTTTGATGAGGCCCTTGCGAGCTATGTGATAAACGCAGGTACCCTTTCCAATTCTGATTTATTGGTCACAATTCCTGATGGGGAACTTAGGGGTGAGGGGACTATTAACCTTGGATCGCAAGCGTTGGATTATCTGCTCACTCCGAAGTCTTTGAATGCGCGAGACGGCAAAGGCCTTGCGATTCCTATGCGATTGAAGGGGCCATGGTCTAACCTCAAAATAACACCTGATCTTGAGGCAGCTCTCCAACAAAACCTTGAGCACGAGATCAAAGATGCAGAGAAAAAGCTGACAGATCGTGCCAAAGAGGAGGCCGCCAAAAAACTTGGGATCACTCTTGAGGACGATCAAAGCTTAGAGGATGCACTCAAAGAAAAAGCAAAACAGGCGCTGCAAGAAAAAGTTGAAGAACAGCTGAAGGGCAAAATTGAGCAAGAGCTCTCAAATGGATTGAAAAATCTGTTCGGGGGGAACTGAATTATGGCCGCGCGGTTCTTGCATTGAAGCAGGCGTATAACCCGAGCTTGTCGCGCTTCTTTTAGAAGCGCGGTGCGCACCTATGAGCGACGCCTGTCTCTACGGGTGTTCATGGGTTGAAATGCAACACCGACATGAGCCTCACAGTATGGTTTGCCTGACTGAGTGGGAAGGCCGCAAAACCAGAAGTCGGGCGTTGCTGGGTCACCTATAGGCCACTTGCATGTGCGCTCAGTCAACTCAAGAAGACTTATCTTTTTCGCTTTTTTCTCTACTTCGGTTACTTTCGCGAGCGCTTCTGGGCTTATCTCATTGGCCGAAGGTTGTGGCGGTAAAGGTTGTCCCGCTGGTATAATCTGTCGACGCGCTGGAATGGGCGCTGGCTTTTGTTCAGGCTCTTTGGCCTGCGGCTTGACCTTGGCTGGTTCTGAGGCGGTTTTGTTCGCTTTATCGGATGCGTCTGACTTAGTCGCTCCTGTGTTACGGTTCGAAAGTCCAAGGCGATGCACTTTACCAATCACAGCATTGCGTGTGATCCCACCTAATTCCTTGGCAATTTGGCTGGCCGACTGACCTTCGCCCCAAAGTTTTTTCAGCAGTTCAACACGTTCATCAGTCCAGGACATCGATACCCTCGCAGTAGGACGCTTCGCTTTTCGCATCCTTTAAATACCAAGTTTTACATTTTAGTGATCACCACTCGAGATACAAGGGAGTAACCTCTTAAATTCACCTCTTTTCACCAATTTTCCTTAAAGTCCAGATGTTAAAAAGCGGCTTACAACGCTGCTGCTTTCACTTTGTCACTGTTTTGGCTCTGTAAGCTGTTGGACCATCCCCGCTCCCATGAGGTAAACCGACGAGATAATTAAGCCCCAATAGATAATATTATTTATCTCAAAATTCTTCCACGCGGCCACGGTAGCGCAGATCACCCACAAAAGAGCGATAGGAAGTGTGGCTCCTCTCCACCGTTTGGTGCGAACGGGATGGACGAATTTGAGCGGTAAGAACATCGCAAGTGCGATCAGTGAAATAATCAAAAGAATGACCCATATCGTGGGCTTGAGCGCAAAGATCACCAAGATCACCATATTCCAACAGCCAGGAAAACCTTGGAAGCTCTTGTCCTGTGTCTTCATGCTCGTGTCGCAAAAATAAACCGCGGAGGTAAATGTGATAACAATGATAGACAACCATCCTGTCCATCCGGGAAGTAACCCAGACGTGAACAAAGCAAAGGCAGGGATAAACACATAGGTCAAATAATCGATGATGAGGTCCAGCAAAGCCCCATCAAATCGGGGTGCATTTGAACTTACATCGTATTTCCGTGCCAATGGACCATCGACGCCGTCGACAGCAAAGGCAACGAGTAGCCACAGGAACATCATGCTCCATTTGCCATCTGCAGCAGCTAGCATTGCAAGCATCGCAAAAACGGCACCTGTTGCGGTAAAAAGATGGACCAACATGGCTTTTGTTTGAACTGTCATCCGAATGTCATGGCGCATTCTAATACGAATTGCAATTCACTTACGCGCTTTGGGGTGCGCCTTTTTGTACACGCGCATGAGAAGGTTTTGATCGACTGATGTGTAATTTTGTGTGGTAGAGAGGTTGGCGTGTCCCAGAAGCTCTTGAATGCTCCTGAGGTCACCGCCAGCAGATAAAAGATGGGTTGCAAAACTATGGCGCAAGGCATGCGGTGTCACCGTTTCAGGAAGACCCATCTGATAGCGCAATTGTTCAACAGCCTTTTGGATCTGACGGGGATTGAGCGCGCCGCCGCGCAACCCACGAAACAACGGCTCATGTAATGAAATATCGTAGGGACAAAGCGTGACGTAATGCTGAACTCTTTGCGCAGCTATGTCCAACACGGGAACGACCCGATCTTTATTGCCTTTGCCGCGGATCTTAAGGCGGCGTTCAATCGGGTAATCTGACCCCTTTAATGACAAGGCTTCGGATATGCGCATCCCGCAGCCATAGAGGAGGGTTAAGACAGCTAAATCGCGTGCTGCTATCCAAGGTTCACGACTATTGCCCGCAACCTGTTCAAGCATGTCCACTGCATTGGTTTCACTCACGGCTCTCGGCAAATTGGGCTGAAATTTTGGTGCCTTGGCGGAGAGTACGATGGTAGCATCGATCCCATATTTTTCCGATAACCATCGGTAAAATCCTTTGATAGAGGACAGCTTGCGGGCAAGAGAGCGAGCCGAGACTTTATCTGCCCGTTTCGCGGCTAGGAACGCCCGAATATCCGTTTTTTCGATTGCATAAAGCATATTCAGCCCACTTGGAGCGTCTTTGTGTTGTGCCAAAAATATCACAAATTCTGCGACATCGTTGCGATATGCATTTATTGTATGAACACTGCGATCCCGTATCGATTTTTCACGATCCAGCCAGCTTTGCAGTTCGTTCGCAATCGCAGGCGATATGTGTGCTAATTCAGCCAGTGGCGTAACATTCGCTCAAAAGCGCTTGCGAAAAAGACCAGTAGATCCGTGCCTTGTTGGGTTTGGAACTGCTTTGGGTCCTCTGCTCCGAGAACAAGCATGGCAGGCAGACGCTTTTCCCCCAAGTCCAGACGCATCACGGCTTCAGATTTGATGATATCAAGCCCTGGGCCATAGAGTGCTACAGACAAGTCTGACGTTTTTTGCAAGACCACTTCTCTTTTGCGGCTCTTTGCGCCCTGAGACATGAAGTGGCCAATATAACCCTTTGGAACAATGCGCACGCAGTCGAATTCCATCAGTGTTTCAATGTTGGGGTCTATTGTTTTTACGGGCGTTTCAAAGACCAAAAGGACGCAATCAACCCGCAAAATTGAGCGTAGACCATCATCCAAATCGTCTAGAAAGCTCTCAAAGCTTAGATGATCCATGAACCGCAAGACAGCGCGCTGGATTTGATTTGTCCCTGCTAGGTTTTCATAAGCGGCTGCGATGACGCTTTGATGCGTATCTTCAAGTCGACCCAAACGCGTTTCAAGCCGCTGCATCGCAGCGCCTCGAATATCGACAATATTGCTGCCCATTGCAGTGTCATTCGCTTTCAAAAGCGCTTTCATCAGCTCTTGATCGTCCAAAATAACATCTGGCTTCGCGAGAATTTTGTCTTTTAACTCGGTATCGATCGACTGCGCCATGTAGCAGGTCCCTGTTACAGAATCTTCTGTCCCGTTTGTTCAATATCTGCCAAGAAAGCCGCTAATCCTTTTTCCGTCAAGGGATGTGATGCTAAACTTTTAATGACATTTGGTGGCGCTGTGATGACGTCGGCTCCGATACGTGCACTGTCAAGCACATGGTTCACCGTGCGAATAGAGGCGGCTAAAATTTCGGTCTCAAACCCATAATTGTCATAAATGATACGAATATCTTCAATCAAAGACATACCGTCCAGATTGATGTCGTCGAGGCGTCCAATGAAAGGGGAGATGAAACTCGCGCCTGCTTTTGCTGCCAAAAGGGCTTGATTTGCTGAAAAACAGAGGGTCACGTTTACCATCAAGCCTTCGTCACGAAGCGTCTTGCAGGCCTTTAAACCATCCCAAGTGAGCGGCACTTTAACTGCAATATTGTCTGCAATTTGACCAAGCTTTCGTCCCTCTGCGATCATATCATCTGCTTGCGTTGCAGTGACTTCAGCACTGACAGGGCCACTGACAAGGGCGCAGATTTCCTTCGTTACGCCCAAGATATCGCGGCCAGATTTCTTGATGAGTGAGGGGTTGGTTGTGACGCCATCCACCATTCCAAGGTCGTTTAACTCAGCAATTTGATCAATTTCTGCTGTATCAACGAAAAATTTCATTTAGATGGTCCTTTGACTTGCCTACTAAAACGTTGCGTAGGTGATTAACCTACTTAAAGGTATTGTGAAACTAAAAACCTCTCATAGGTCGGACGGGTGACAGATTTTTTTGATCAAGGTGAATTGGTTGCTGTGTTGACAACGCAGCCCTTGGATACGCCTTTGGATTATTATGCGCCGCAAGGGGGGTGTCGACTGGGTGCCTTTGTGACCGTGCCGCTTGGCCCGCGAATTGTGATCGGAGTGGTCTGGGGCAGGGGCGAGGGAGGATACGAGGCCTCTAAAATCAGAACAATTCACAACGTTATTGACGTTGCACCGATGCGCGAAGAACTGCGCAGCTTCCTGATCAAAGCCAGCGCCTACACCTTAACGCCCCTCAGCGCCATGTTGCGCTTGGCAACGCGCGCGCCCGGTCTGGCAAATCCCCCGTCTATGCAATCTGTATACAGGCGAACTGGCACATCCCCTGATCGTGAGACGGAGGCCCGCAAGCGTGTTTTGGCCCTTTTTGAAGATTATGGCGG
>WTIQ01000260.1 GCA_011525185.1 Paracoccaceae bacterium
GTAACAAAATTTGCGCAAGACCCGTTTGAGTTCGAAGCGGCGCAGCGATTGCGCTATGATGTCTTTGTCAAAGAACTTGGAGGCGATGGCCCACTTGTTGACCATGACAGAGGATTGGAAATTGATGAATTTGATCCGTATTTTGAGCACTTATTATTGTATGACGTCAATAAAGCTTCTGAACACTCTATGGGTCAGGTGGTCGGGGTGTATCGTATTTTGCCGTCACAAAAAGCCGACCAAATCGGACGGTATTATTCGGAGACGGAATATGATTTATCGCGTCTGAAGAATGACAAGCGCCGCTTGTTGGAGTTGGGCCGCTCCTGCTTGCATAAAGACTACCGCGGTGGTGCGGCGATGTTCCATCTCTGGCAAGCCCTTTCTCATTACGTTTTAGAGCAAAAGGTAGACGTGCTTTTTGGCACGGCAAGTTTTCACGGAACAGACATTGCCGATCTGGCGCCTGCCTTGAGCTTGCTGCATCACCGATACTTGGCACCCGAGGCTTTGCGCGTGCAAGTCCGCGAGGAGCACTCTTTGTCAATGAACATAGTGCCAGAAGATCAAATCTCTGCACGCCAAGCCATGTTGAAGGTTCCATCTCTCATCAAGGCCTATTTGAGGCTTGGAGGCTATGTGGGGGACGGCGCATTTATTGATTATGCTTTCAATACCGTCGATGTGTGTCTGATTGTCGATATTCATGCCATGAACGCACGTCAGAAGCAGATTTATACGAGAAAGGCTTAAGATTAGAATGAATTGGCAAGAGGGTGACTTTCCAGTGCAGCGCGCGTTGACAATCCCACGCCTCTTCATCGCGTTTGCGCGTGCTCTGCCCGTTATCTGCGTGATCCTCTTTGGTCTAGTGCTGATGCTGGTTTTACGGTTGATTGAGCGCCCATTGTTTGGAGTATCTCGCCCAATTACGCCGTATATCACGCAATACGTTTGTCGGTTATCTCTTTTTTTCATCGGGGTGCGGCTCAGGATCGAAGGCAAAGCAATGAATATGCGCGGTGCTGTGGTGAGCAACCATTGCTCTTGGCTGGATATCTTTGTGCTCAATGCGTTTCAGCGTGTTTATTTTGTGTCTAAAGCTGAAGTTTCATCCTGGCCTTTTATTGGACAGTTGGCGCAGGCCACGGGCACAGCGTTCATCGAACGCAATCCGCGTAAAGCTGGAGTGCAGAAAGAGCTTTTTAGAAAGCGTTTGCTGGCAGGACATAAGCTTTTGTTTTTTCCTGAAGGGACGTCTACGGACGGTTTGCAGGTTATTCCCTTCAAATCCTCTCTTTTTGCGGCATTTTATGAGGAGGGGCTCAAAGACGTTCTTTATATTCAACCAGTTACACTCATTTACAAAGCACCAGAGGGGGAAGACCCCCGGTTTTATGGGTGGTGGGGTGATATGTCTTTTGCGGGGCATTTGCTGCATACTCTGTGTTGCCCCAAAAGAGGAGCTGCCACAGTCGTGTTTAATGAGCCAATACGGGTGAAAGAGATCAAAACTCGTAAAGAGCTTGCGGCGCTAAGCGAAGACATTGTGCGAAAGGCGCATTCAAAAGTTATTCAGCGCTAATCTGCTTTAAAAGGTCACTTAAGTGTGCAATTGGATCATCCACTGTCCAGAGCTCTTGTCCAAGGGCGATGAAATCCACGTAGCCCCCAACGTCAGCGAGGGCCTTTGGGGTAACAGCACCCTCTGCAATGACGGGAACTTCAATCATCTGTGACCACCAGTCAAACAGCTCTGGCTGCGCGAATGAACCATCGTTAAGCTCCGTTCCGCTGACTGGTCCGAAGCTGATGTAATCGGCGCCTGCTTCTCCCGCTGTCATGCCCGCGTGGCGCGAGGCACCGCAAAAGCATCCCACAATGGCATCTGATCCAAGTTTTTTGCGCGCCTTGGCGACATGTCGGGCGCCATCACTTAGATGGACGCCATCCAATCCAAATTTCTCCGCCAAAATCATATGGTTTTCGATTACGATTGCGACATCTTTGGTGTGACATAACTCGCGCAAGCGATCCGATATCTTGCCAATCTGATACTCGTCTTGTGTCTCAAGCGAAAGGCGTAGACAGGCGATATCATGATGATCCATTATAGTGCTAAGATGCGCCATGAACGCGCCATCAAGGTCGATATGAGACGGGGTGATCAAATAGAGGCGTGGGGCTGGTATTTCCGTCATCTTGAGCGCTTTTTTATCAGGGTTTTCAACAGAGAACAGGTACTTGGTTGCGACAGAAGATTGCAACCCCTTTTCTTTGTCTCTCATCTCTTCTAGATGACACAGAAAGGATTTTAAGGATAGCCGTTCCCGTGACCACTTCACAGCCATCTTTTGTTTTGGTGCGCCCTCAAATGGGGGAGAACATTGGTGCCTCTGCGCGGGCGATGTGGAACTTTGGTCTCGATAAAATGCATGTGGTTGCTCCACGAGACGGTTGGCCAAGTCAAAAAGCAATTGCAATGGCCAGTGGAGCAGGGCGATTGTTAGATGAGGCGCGTCACTTTGCGAGTGTGAGTGAGGCCATTTCAGATAGTCATTTCACTTTTGCGACGACGGCGCGTAGTCGTGGTCTCACGCAAGAGATATTTAGCCCTAAAGAGGCCATGAGCCTTGCCTTGGAAAAGATCATGGCGGGCCAAAAGGTAAGTGTTCTCTTCGGGCCAGAGCGAGCGGGTTTGGAAAACGAGGATATCGTGCAGGCCAATGCGCTTATCTCAGTCCCTGTTAATCCTGATTTCCCCTCCCTAAATCTTGCTCAATGCGTGCTCTTGCTGGCCTATGAATGGCGCTTGGCATTCAGTGATCCAGAGGCACGCCGTGTTGAGATGGCCAAAACGTCTTGGGCAACCCAAGACGATGTCAGCCATCTTGCTGCACATTATGAAGACGAGTTGGAGAGGGCGGGTTTTTTCTTTCCTGAGAGCAAGGCGAGCGGCATGAAGCTGAACCTTCGAAACATGTGGTCAAGGCTTCCATTAAGCAAAGCAGATGTGCAAACCTTACATGGTGTTTTGCGCCAAATCATAAGGGCAAAAGGTCCAACAGAATGACTTGAAGCAGGCTTTAGGCCTGCTTAGACTATGACAAAATTGGTATCGAGTATCCACACTATGAGCAACAAAAGATCTATTTTTGAAGAGGTCAATGCAGCTGAAAAGCCCTCTCAGTCGTTAGAAACAGGGGCTATTGATCGGGGACGATCCTCTGAGGCTTCTCGTCGTTGGATGCGACGGTGGCTCATGCTTTTGTTCACGCTTGTCGTCATTATGATAGCAGTTGGCGGGTTAACGCGGCTGACCGATAGCGGATTGAGTATCACCGAATGGAAGCCCATCACGGGTGCTATCCCTCCCATGTCCGAGGCCGTCTGGCTTGAGGAATTTGAAAAATATAAACAAATTCCCGAATATGAATTGCAAAACGTTGGCATGAGCCTCTCCGAATTCAAGGTGATCTATTGGTGGGAATGGGGGCATCGTCAGTTGGGACGCGTCATTGGGCTGGTTTGGGCTTTGGGCTTTTTGGCCTTTCTGGTGCGCAAAGCCATCCCGCCTGGTTGGACAGGCCGGTTGCTTCTACTCGGGGGGTTAGGCGGTTTTCAGGGCGCTGTTGGCTGGTGGATGGTGTCAAGTGGCCTCACGGGAAGTATGCTTGATGTGGCCAGTTATCGATTGGCCACACACCTTGGAATCGCTTTTGTAATTTTAGGGTTTATCACATGGTATATCTCTTTGCTTGGAACGCGTGAGAGTGCGCTTGTAAGTGACCGTCGCTCACGCGAAACCAAACTGTTCTCTATGTCCACCGGCGTCATGCATCTCGCATTTTTGCAAATCATCTTCGGGGCGCTGGTTGCAGGTATTGATGCAGGGCGTAATTACAGCGATTGGCCCCTCATGGCGGGTGGCTTTTTCCCTCCAGAGCCTTTTTCCCTGACGCCGCTGTGGCGGAATTTTTTTGAAGATGATGGGCTGGTGCAGTTCATCCATCGCATGACCGGATATCTGGTCTTTTTGTTTGCTTTTGTTGTTTGGCGCAAATCAAAAGCGTCGGGTAATGATCAGGTGCGTTTCGCCTTTAGTGTTATGATGGTCTTGATGTTTTTCCAACTTTTGCTTGGAATTATCACAGTTCTTTATGCAGCGCCTTGGTATTTTGCTATCTTGCATCAATTGGGCGCTGTCGCCTTGTGGGTCGCTATTTTACGCGCAAGATTTTTGTCGGGCTATCCGCCCCAAACCATGTTGAAAAGAGGCTAATATGTCAGCATTTCAAAAGCTTATTGAGTATAACAAAGACACTGTTGCGCTTGAACATATTGCAGGCCGTCTCGGGTGGGATCAAGAAACCGTTATGCCCAGTGGCTCTATTGCCGATCGCAGCGAAGAATTTGCTGCTCTTGAGAAAACTCTCCATGCGCGTCGGACCTCTAGCGAATTGGGTGAGTTACTGAGCGCGGCAGCTGCCGAAGCGCCAGAGGGTCAAGATTTGCGGCATATGTCTCTTATTCAGCGAGACTATGACCGCACACACCGCATTCCCGAAGATCTTGCCATTGCAATGGCGCGCATAACGCCAAAAGCCCATAAAATCTGGGCGCAAGCGCGTGAAGACGAGGATTTTGCAGCTTTTGCCTCTATTTTGTCTGAGGTCGTGGATTTGTCTCGCCAAAAGGGGGAGGCTCTGGCCGATGGGAGCACGCTCTCTGCCTATGATGGACTGCATCAGGCTTTTGAGCCTGACAGCACAGCCGCAGACATAGACGCGATGTTTTCCTCCCTCAGAGGTCCACTCGTGGAGCTGCGTGCCGCCGTTTTAGAGCAGTCGCCTCCGAGCGCTATAAAGGGACATTTTGACAAAGAAACGCAATTTTTGCTGTCAAAGAAACTTGCAGAAACTTTCGGCTACGATTTTTCTCGTGGACGTATTGATGCGGCAGTGCATCCGTTTTCATCTGGCAGCAGCGCAGATGTGCGCATCACCACAAGAGCCGTTGAACATGATCCTATGAACTGTTTTTATTCGACCATTCATGAGGTAGGCCACGCGACCTATGAGCAAAACATTAAGCCAGAATTTGCCTTTACCGCTTTTGGCTGTGGTTGTTCGCTCGGTATCCATGAAAGCCAAAGCCGGATTTACGAAAATCAATTGGGACGCTCGCGGGGGTTTACCTCTTATCTTTATGGCCTCATGAAAGAGCGTTTTGATGATTTTGGGATTCCGTCAAAAGAGGAATTTTATAAAGCGGTGAACCGCGTTTCGGATGGGTATATCCGCACCGAAGCCGATGAACTGTAGTATAACCTCCATGTGATGTTGCGCTTTGATCTTGAAAAGTCTCTGATTTCTGGAGATTTAGCCGTGAACGACTTAGAAGCGGCATGGAACGAACGCTTTCTTGCCGACTTCGGTTATCCTGTGGACAAGCCCTCAAATGGGGTTTTGCAAGATGTTCATTGGTCTGAGGCGATGTTTGGTTACTTCCCAACCTATTCTTTGGGAAATGTCTATGCAGGCTGTTTATATGAGGCGTTGATCACCGAGCTTGGCGATATTGAGGCAGATCTTGCACGCGGTGATCTCTCGCGTCCCCTGCAATGGCTTTCAGAGCATTTGCAGCAATTTGGGCGCTCGCGTCCTGCCCATGAGTTGATTGAAACGGCCACGGGAAAAGCTGCGAGCGTCACACCTTTGGTTACATATATTCAGCGTAAGTTCAGTGATTTATACGCTCTTTAAGATTTGCTAAAGACGCTCAACGGTGACCAATTCAGAGGTGTGAAATGCGACGTGATTCTTGATGTCGTCGATGCTCGCATTTTCGCCCTCGTAACTCCAAGCGGCGTTTTGGATGGTTCTGCTTTTGGTTTCGATAGAATATAAGCTTGCAGTGCCCTTGTGACGACAGGTGGTTGTTTCGCTGCTGGGTTCTAAAAAGGCCATGGCGATATCACTGCGCGGAAAATACATCACGGGCGCATGATCGCCTTCTGTGAGCTCAATAGCGGAGTTGCTCTCACCAATGACAGCGCCGCCTGCGCGGATGCTCCATGTTCCAGTATCCTTCTGAATGGTGATGTGTGATTGCATGTTTTCCCCCCTTACGCTGTAATTTTAAATGTCTCGTGCTGCGGTATTTAACCACGTAAGGGCGTCCTGAGACAAGTGCTCTGAGAGCCGCTCTCGGCACTGTTTATGATAGGCATTCAACCAGTTTTTTTCCTCGTCATTCAACAAGTCGATGTTCACCAATCTGAGATCGATAGGAACGTAATTTAACGTCTCAAAGCTCAAAAAGCCATCCTTAGGGACCTGACCGTTTTCTAAACCTTCGCGCACCAAGAGGATATTTTCAATGCGAATGCCATAATGTCCCTCTTTGTAATAGCCAGGCTCATTTGACACCATCATGCCTGCCAAAAGGGGACCAGTTGGCAATCGAGATATACGCTGTGGGCCTTCATGAACGCTAAGATAATGGCCCACGCCATGCCCTGTGCCATGAGCATAATCTAATCCAGCACTCCAAAGCGACGCACGCGCAAAGGCGTCTATATCATGTCCTCCGATGCCTTTGGGAAAGCTGAGGCGGGAGATTGCAATCATGCCCTTAAGAACCCGAGTAAAGGCGTCACACACCTCATCCGAAGGGGTCCCAATTGCTACGGTACGTGTGATATCTGTGGTTCCATCCAAATATTGACCGCCACTGTCCACAAGGAAAATTTCACCCTCATTGACAGTTCGATTGGAGTTACGCGACACGCGGTAATGGGGCAGTGCTGCGTTTGGCCCACTGGCCGAGATCGTGTCAAAGCTTATGTCCCGCAAGACGTTGTTCGCGCTCCGAAAGCCCTCCAGAGCGATGGCCACATCTATTTCTGTAAACTGTGCCGGCTCTTGTGCATCAAGCCAGGCGAGAAAATGGCACATCGCAAGTGCATCGCGCTGATGGGCCTGTCGTGCTTGTTCTTGTTCCGTGGTGTTTTTGCATGCTTTAGGCAGAGCAATAGGATCGTTGGTTTCGCGGTAGCTGACTTGAGCAGCGTCAAGCGCTTGTATCACCGCATAGGGTAGGGTCATTGGGTCAATTGCAACGGGTCCCTTAAGAGCAGTCAGCTGCGGTTTAAAATCCGAAAACGGGTGACAAGAGACAGTCTCTGGCAGTTCGGAAGCGATGCCCTTGGATTTTTGAGGATCAATAAAGAGATCAACCTGACCTGCCGCATGGACAATTGCATAGGACTGCACACTTGGAAC
>WTIQ01000186.1 GCA_011525185.1 Paracoccaceae bacterium
ATTCTGCATAAATCTCTTTGAAATCTTGCGAGCGATCCTCCGCGTCGCGCTTTAAGGGCATTTCGCGGTCTAAGTTCACGAATTTAAGCATTTGCTGATCAGCCATGACGCAGTTTTCCTTGCTCCTGAGTTCGAGTGACCCGTGTAAACAAGAAATTCTGGGAAAAAAAGACATAATTACTGACTTAAAATGAAATTCATCTCTTATTTCTACCAAAGTTTGGAATTCAATGGGGAAATTTAGTTCCGTTTTGGACTTAATTAAGCTCTTTTCACGAGATTCGTGAGCGATTAGACCTATCACATCCTTTATAGAAAGTCATCATGCCCCTCTTGCACCTCATCATTATCGCCATCATTCAAGGCATCACGGAGTTTTTGCCCATCTCCTCTAGTGCGCACTTGATTCTTTTTCCCAACCTAACTGGCACAGAGGATCAGGGGCAGATCATTGATGTGGCTGTTCACTTTGGAACGCTACTGGCCGTCACATACTATTTCCGACGCGATGTGGCCAATATCCTGATGGGCGCGCGCGACATAACACGCGGCGCAAACCAAAGTGAAAACGCACGCCTTTTACTCTGCCTTATCATCGCAACTATCCCTGCTGTTATTCTAGGCTTGGTCTTCAAACTTTCGGGGATAGACCTAATGCTGCGGGACAATGTTGGCTTGATCGGTGCCGCAATGCTAGGATTTGGTCTTGTTCTGTGGTGGGCAGATCGACAAGAGAACACACCAAGCCCAACCCGCATTTGGACCTTAGGCGAAGCCTTGAAGCTCGGACTTTGGCAGGCGCTCGCTCTTATACCAGGAGCGTCACGCTCAGGGATCACGATCACAGGGGCAAGGTTTATGGGGTTCTCACGAGATGCGGCCGCGCGACTATCGATGCTCATGTCAATTCCCGTGGTCCTTGCCGCGACAACTTTGGGCACATTAGAAACCATCGCCAAGGGAGACTATTCAGCGCTTTATGATGCGGGGATCGCGGCCTGTTTTGCAGCGATATCGGCTTTTATTGCTCTCTCTGTCATGATGTCGCTTCTCAAACGGGTTAGTTTTTTGCCGTATGTCATTTACCGCGTCCTTTTTGGAAGTTTTCTGATCTTATGGGCCTATTTGTAAAATAGGTTAGACACTCGGGCCAAAGGCGGTTAAGCACCGCAAAACATCAAAGGCCAGAACAATGAGTAAACTCATTTACATTCTTAATGGACCAAACCTAAATCTTCTTGGCAAGCGTGAACCCGAAATTTACGGGAACACGACGCTAGAAGATGTAGAGAAAGCCTGTGTGGCAAAAGCCGCCGAGCTTGGATGTCAGGCCCAGTGCTTTCAATCTAATTTTGAAGGTCAACTGGTGGATTGGATACATGAGGCGCGTGAGAATGCCGCAGCGATTGTGATCAATCCAGGCGCATATTCGCATACCTCTATTGCGCTTCTGGATGGGCTCACCGCCTTTGAAGGACCTGTCATAGAGGTCCATATTTCCAACATCCATCAGCGTGAATCATTTCGTCACCATTCTTATGTTTCACTACGGGCCAATGGCGTGATTGTGGGTCTAGGTGCACAGGGATATGACCTTGCTATTCAAGCTGCGGCCGAACTTATAGGCGCATAAGGCCAAGTTTAAAGAAACAAAAACGCTATAGCGTCTTTGCACGTATTCGGGCACAGTGCACGCAGACGATTTACGTGCGGGACGAATAGATGCCTGATGCGCCCTTATTTTCGATCGATTTGGCCGAATTTAACAATGATCCGTATCCTGCTCTTGCAAAAATGCGTGAGAGCACACCAATCGCTTACGTTCCAGAATTGGACGCTACGCTGATCACGCGCCGAGATGATATCTTCGACTTGGAAAAGCAGATAGATATTTTCTCGTCCGATCAGCCAGAGGGTTTGATGACCCAGTTAATGGGGCAGAATATGATGCGCAAAGATGGGGATGCCCACCAACGGGAACGGCGCGCCATTTTTCCAACATTATCGCCCAAAACAGTGCGCGATGTCTGGACCCAACACTTTCGGCACGCCTGCACTCACATCCTTGAGACCCTCGCAAAGCAACGCTCATTTGATGTGGTTAAAGACTTTGCAATGCCTCTATCGGGTGAGGCTCTCAAAGCCATCACGGGGCTGAGCAATATGTCGTGGCAAGATATGGATCGTGTCAGTCAAGGTATGATTGATGGATGCGCAAATTATGCAGGTGATCCAGAGGTCGAAGCACACTGTCAGCACTGCACCGCCCTTATTGACGCACATATCTCGGATCGCATGCGCGATAAAAGCGCCCATGATGATTTTTCACTCATCAGCGTTCAATTAAAAAATGGACTGTGCGAAGAGGAAATGCGCGCCAATGTAAAGCTCGCGATATCAGGGGGTCAGAATGAACCACGTGATGCCATAGCTGGGATCATCTGGGCGCTTTTACAATATCCAAATATGCTCAGAGAGGTTCAAAACGGCTCCCTCCCTTATTTGAATATCTTCGAAGAGTTCACCCGCTGGATTGCCCCGATTGGCATGTCACCGCGCCGCATAGCCAAGCCTTTCACATATAAAAATATCACTTTCCAAAAGGATACGCGCGCTTTTTTAATGTTTGGTTCGGGCAACAGAGATGAAGCCCATTTTAAGAAGGCCGATGAATTTGATCCGTATCGGAACACCAGCAAAGCCATCACTTTTGGCGCTGGCCCCCATTTTTGTGCAGGGGCTTGGGCGGCCAAAGCGCTCATTGTCGATGTTGCCTTACCGATGTTTCTGCGGCATTTCCCTAACCTCACCCTATGCGAACCTGTCGAATTCAAAGGCTGGGCCTTTCGCGGGCCGCGTGCAGTTGTCGTTGAGAATAATGATCTGCGGCATTAGGTAAGCGCGCAAACACTTTCATTCATGATCAAACTTGACTACATCATGCCTATGATTTGGACGATACCTAATATACTTACGATTTTAAGATTGCTCGCAGCGCCAGGCGTTGCGCTCATGTTCCTATATTTCAACCGTCTGTACGCTGATTGGTTTGCATTGCTATTATTCCTGAGTGCGGCGATCACCGACTGGTTCGATGGATTTTTAGCCCGCCGTTGGAAACAAGAAACGAAATTCGGCGCAATGCTTGACCCGATTGCGGATAAAGCAATGGTTGTCATCGCACTTTTGTTAATCGTCGGCTATTCGAGCATGTCTCCGTGGTTGGTTCTCCCAGCCACTTTAATTGTCTTTCGCGAGGTATTTGTCTCGGGACTAAGAGAGTTTTTGGGCAACACGGCTGGAGACCTCAAAGTAACATTTTTGGCAAAATTTAAAACAACGGTACAGATGCTCGCCATCGCGGTCCTCTTTTCACAGGGTATTTTTGAGCATTACATCAATCAAAGCACAGGCGTTTTGCCGACAGATGACCCCCTGCTTCGGTGGATGCAATCTGGACAAAATATCTCGGTCCACTTGGGACTTTGGCTGCTTTGGTTGGCAGCAGCTTTAACGCTAATCACTGGCATCGATTACTTTCGTAAAGCCTTGCCACATTTGAGAGAACAGACATGATCGATATTCTATATTTTGCTTGGGTCCGCGAGCGCATTGGGGAAGCCAAAGATCAGCTTGAAACCGAGGCCAAAACCGTCAGCGAGCTGGTCCAAGAATTGTCGAGTAAAGACGCAAGATATGCGGCGGCATTTGCAGATCCTTCTGCGCTTCGGGTGGCTGTGGACCAAAAGCTAGTTGATTTTGATGCTTCCATCATAGAGGCGAAAGAGGTCGCTTTTTTTCCGCCCATGACGGGGGGGTGAGCTGTGCTGATCCGTGTTCAAAAAGAGGCTTTTGATTTTAGCGCTGAAGTGGAGAACTTTACGCAAATACAGCGTGGTATGGGCGCGATTGTCACCTTTTCTGGCATTGTGCGAGATACGCCAGATGGTGACTTAAAATACATGGAGATCGAACATTATCCTGGCATGACGCAGGCCGCTCTCACCGACTTTGCGCAAACTGCGCTGGATCGCTGGTCCTTGGGCGATGCTCTTGTGATTCATCGATATGGCAGTTTGAAACCAAACGATATGATTATGATGGTTGCCACCGCCGCTCGACATCGCGTCGCTGCCTTTGAGGCTGCGGAATACTTGATGGACTACCTCAAATCCCGTGCACCATTTTGGAAGAAAGAAGTAAAGCAAGATGGAGCAATTTGGGTGGAGGCAAAGGATCATGACGAAACTGCCCTAAACCGTTGGTAACTGGCAGGTCAAAATTTCATTGCTTTAATAAAGTAGAATATTAAGGTCGTGCCTCAAGCTGCGCACGCAATTCTTCTGCTTCTTGGCGTGCAGAGCGTAGACCGTCCATTGTCGCATTGAGCTCAGCTTCGGTTTGTGCAAGCTGGCTGGACAACTCGGCTTCTCGATTCTGCATATAGGCTATGGCTTGATCGCGTGTCTCTTCGGCTTGGTGCAACTCTTCCGCCATTTTATCCAAATCACTCACATCTTTGCGCGACACCCGCGTAAAGCGCGAAAGCAAGGAGCGCGCGAGCCATCCAAAGGCAAAGGTCACAAAGAGAATAACTGCAACGGCTATAATAAACTCTGATCTATTCATTTGCTAAGCCTGCCTCTGACACAGCGGAACCTGACGAACGCGTTTCATTCTCCCCTATCAACCGGAATTCAATACGTCGATTAAATTCGCGCCCCTCTGCGGTCTGATTGTCTGCGATAGGCATTGTCTCCCCATATCCTTTGGCCACAAACCGAGCTGTAGACACCCTGCGACGCTGCAATTCACGTAACACCGCATTTGCACGTGATTGACTGAGATTTTTATTCATTTCTTCGCGCCCTTGACTGTCTGTATGCCCCGCAATTTCAAAGCTCACATCACCACATGTTTTCAAAATTTTTGCGATTTCATCTAATCGTTTCAGTCCATCACCATCGACTCGGTCAGACCCAGACTCAAATTTAATGTTCCCTTTTTCCATACGCTCTTTGATTTGGGTGTCACAGGCCACTCCATCCAGTTTTGTCACTGTTATTTGACGAGGGGCAACATAGGCCAGATCGATTTGGTAAATATCTTCCTCACTCAGTTTTTGCGCCAAGAGCGATGTCACATTGGATTGTGTCGATGTCTCGTCGGTTATTCCAGAAATATCGATCACATCGCGATTGACGCGCACAACACCATTTTTGAGCAAAGAGAGGACCTCCACGGCTGTCATAGACTTTGTATCCCAACTCGACGGTAATCCGCTTTTTTCCTCAAGACTAATATAAAGCTGTTCACTGCCGAAACGGGCACTGGCAAGACTGTTTAATATCTCTTTATTCGCGGCACTGCGGATGAGTCCGCGTAACTGAACAAGCCCTTCGGGACTTTTCGTGACCACAAATTCATCGTCTTTACCATCAACCGATGCGGTAATTGGATTTGGCCTGTAGCTTTCCAACGCATAAAGCGCGGGGACCTGGCGCTCCAAATCTGCTGTGATGGCTGCAAATCTGTCTTCTTCAATCTCTGCATCAGTTTGAAGTTTTATATCTCGATCCAGTAAAGTCACAGTACCCGCTGTCAGTTCATCTAATGCATCCAGTGAGTGAAAAATCGCCTTGAGCCAGTCGGCATCGGGAGCCCCTAAGCCCAACTGGCAGGGTACGTCTATCTTTATGTCTAAAGCCGCAGTTTTCTCTCTTAGTGCGACAATCTCAGTCTCAGACTCCATAGAACAGGCGCTAATCCGTGTGCGTCCCTCCTCACGCACGGCACGAAAGGTAAAAGGTGCAATCACAGGCCTTGGCACAGTGAGCTCAAAAGACAGGGCAATATCTTTGGACGCTTTTGAAGTGATCGTTCTTATTAGGGATTGCTTTTGCACATGGTCCGCAACCATGCCATCTATGTGCATATCTTGCTCCGTAAGTGAGATCTTTGCATAGCGCAATTGCTCCAATGAAAAAACGGCCAAACGCAGCAATGAGGACCAATCTTTCGGCGCGGGCTGATCCACGTTTTCCAGTAAAGACCGTAATTGAACGTCATCTCCCAATTCGGTTCGCAAATTTTGTTCAAAAACGGTTTTATCGTCGTCTTTTGGTAAAACACCGTAAATCGAAACTTTATTATCGCGCTTTAAGAGTTCCAGAGAGATATCAGCTTGGTCCTTACGCTCCAGTCGCACAACATTCATCTGATCAATGATACGCGCAGCATCAACAATTTTTCCTGCCAATGTAATCGCACGAAATCGCTCACCTTCATCAGGTGCATCCCCAAAGACAAAGAGCTGTAGCCCGTCAGCTTCTACCTCTGCCCAGCTAACATCATTGTCGATCCAAATACGGCGGACTTGGTCTTTTGACGTTTCCTCAACGATGCGAACCGATAAAAACGCTGCAGCATAGCACAGACCAGCGACGACGAGAAAACTTATCAAACTGTAGAACCAAGTTGATAGTTTCATATAACCCTCTGTGCTAAACTTTATTCTGCGCTGGATAAATCGCCCTTACGCGACATGCAATTACAGGACACAGGCGAGAAAGAAAAATCCAGTCACAAAAAGACCAGCATCACGATTTGAGCGGAAAAGAGCCAGCAAGCGATCTTGGTCCTCCGTCTCAAGACGCAGCAATTGCCATAGTAAATGACCCCCAAATGCAACCACACCTGCGCTTGCAATAATAAGAGCCGTACCACTGGCCACCCACATAAGCGACGCCCCCATCAAAGCAACACTCAGCAACGCAAAAAAGGCCAGCCAGCGATGCGTTTGTTCTCCAAACAAGCGGGCCGTCGATTTAATGCCGATCAGAGCGTCATCTTCCTTATCTTGATGGGCATAAATCGTGTCGTAAAAAAGTGTCCAAGATATTCCACTGAGATAGAGCAAAAGAGAGGCAGGATGCAGCGTTCCAAAATGTGCAGCAAAGGCAAGCAGCGCCCCCCAATTAAAGGCCAGTCCCAAAAAGACCTGTGGCCACCATGTGAAGCGCTTTGCAAAGGGGTAAACCACGACGGGCACAAGCGACACAAACCCAAGAAGAATTGCCGAGGTATTGAAGGAAAATAAAATGAGAGAGGCCAGCAGGGCCTGAAGCGCCATCCAGCAAAGAGCTTGTCTCACGCTTACTTGACCTGATGGCAATGGACGATTGCGTGTTCGCTCGACCGCGCCATCAAAATCACGATCGGTGATGTCATTCCA
>WTIQ01000061.1 GCA_011525185.1 Paracoccaceae bacterium
GAAACATACAAACGCGAAGTTGCTAGGTCTTTTCCCCCGACAGAGCATTTTAGCGTCGCTTTTCTGGCGAAGCGCTGCCGATCAGAGAGGATTGAAGGCGAGCCACCAGGGCAGCGCAACGTTATCATAAGATTCCCTAGTTATGAGGCTGCACGAAATTGGTACCATTCGGATCTGTATGCAGACGCCAAAGCTCTTAGAATGTCAGCATCAACCAGCGTTCAAACCATTGTTGAGGGCGTATAGGGTAAGGCCTAAAGTGGCGAGAGGGGCTTAATCCGCCTTTACACTTACAAGCTCACTGAGGCAGACCCCTCCATAACACCGCTGCCATTTAAAAATGAGGGCCGCTATCGGGTCAAATGTCAGTCCAAGGACGTTTGACGTCATACATTCACGGGCGATATGCTCTTGAATTTATGCGGATGCTTCGTCAGCTTTACGCAGAGTTTTACGAGAACAAAAAGATGGAGTGATCAGCATGAAAATTGCAGTTTTGGGGACAGGGTTAATGGGCGCCCCTATGGCCAAAAACCTCTGTCATGCTGGATTTAATGTTACCGCTTGGAATCGCAGTTATGAGAAATTAGTGCCGCTAGCAGACCATGGCTTGCATGTGGCAAAAGAGCCGCAAGATGCAATTGCGAAGGCGGATGTTATCATCTCTATGTTTACGGATGGTGCAGCAACGGCCGCGCTTCAATCGCGTAAGGAGGTGCGCAGAGCATTGAAGCCGCGCTCGATCTGGATCGAAATGGCATCTGTCAAACCGAAAGAGGCGCGTATGCAAGCGGCCGATCTTATGGCGCTCGACGTCTTTCATCTTGATGCGCCAGTATCGGGGGGGACGAAAGGAGCGCAAGAGGCTAGGCTTGCGATCATGGTTGGTGGTGATGCCAACGTCTTTGAACAGGTTAAAGGACTCTTTGAGGCTTTGGGGCGTGCCGTTTTGGTTGGGCCAAGTGGTTCAGGCCAGCTGGCAAAGCTTGCCAACCAAGCCATTGTGGGCATTTCAATTGGGGCTGTTGCTGAAGCGATCCTTCTTCTCGAGCGCGGCGGTGCTGACCCTTTGGCCGTTTGTGATGCTCTACGCGGTGGCTTTGCGGATAGTACAATTTTGCAACAACATGGTAAACGCATGCTCGAGCGTTCCTTCGCGCTAGGCGGGCCCTCTCACATTCAGCTCAAAGATATGGAGAATATCAATGAAGAGGCAGCATCATTGAATATAACGCTGCCGTTCGCGGAACAGACACAAGAGCGATATGAAAGATTGGTTGGCGAGCTGAATGGGGGCGAGTTGGATCATTCCGCCTTGTTCTTGGAGCTCTTGGAGAAAAATATCGCCGCAGGAGAAACGTCATAACGGTATACGCACACAGTCTAGATAAAGCAAAAAGCATCGTAATTTATACAAAAATGCCAATCGATAAAGTCTCTGGCCCTGTAAATCAGATAAAGTACTCAATTAAAGTCTTCACCGTGTCAAAAGGTGCTTGATTTCGGTTAAATAATATCGAAACTTTTCGACTATGTGTTTCGATTGAGGGTGATACAAACGCCTTGTTGAGCCTCATCTGCCTGCGTTTAAAAACGCTGACCCGAGGTAAAACAGAGCGATGGTCTCAAGGTAAGAAAACACCAAAAATGAAATGATAATTATCAACTGGAGAGTTTATATGAAAACGAAGTCTCTGGCGGTTCTAAAGTTAGCGTAGATTTGATCTGCTGTTCTGCGATAGATTCCGCAGTTCTTTACGGAGACAGCCTCATTACACTTCTTGCGGTAGTTGTCATTGAGAGCTTTTTTGTCTAGGGCTTTGTCAGCTTCCTTTCTGAGTGGCTTCAACTCGCCAAAAATTACAGCTTGCTCCTTTTTCAGCCTGTTGATGACATCACGCTGTAGCTTTAGCTTAGGATTACTTTCATCCTTGGTACCTTCTTCCATGCGAACCAGCCGTAGGGCATCAAACGCTTGAGATATTTCTTCTTGCTTTTTCTCAAGCTCATCCATCTTTTCTGAGTAGACTATAGACGTAGCCCGTCTAGCGTCATCCCAAATCTCACGACTTTCTCTGTGAAGAGCTACTAGCGTGTTCCACAAGCTATTTGCTCTGTGTAGCTCACCATTTTTGCCAACCGCTGCTTCAGTTGGATAGCCAATAGGAACGAGGCCGTACTTATAAACTCTTGTAGCCATCACGATTTACTCTTTGTCAGCTGAAATTGGTGCCAGATACTCTTCTCCAATACCCAGCTTTTGCAGGATTGAAGGTAAGACTTTGTGTGATGATATTTTTCGGAACGTAAGGCTCCAGCCACACATAGCTCGCGTTCACCCGTCTCCGTTACTCCCGCCAAAACCGTTGCCGTACTCTTTATCACTGCTTGAGTTTTAACACGCTGTTAGTGATCCAACCGAACCTAACCACAATGCCTTTATCGCAATACGCTTTAACAATGCTCTTCTCCCTTTAAACATGCATTCATGCAATCTCTAACCGCAATAGTAGAAGAGAGGCTCAAAGCGTCTGAGTCAAGGCAAAATAGAATTCACTTACCGCATTTCGCCTTTATGGCCTTACAAGCTGATCACTCAACACCTTGGAACCGCGTACTATCCAGCGCGAAGCCAAAGGCACCAATAAAGATAATCCTGAGCTACCCCCCCCCGTTTTCCATCCGTAAGACGCGGCACCTGCCCCAGAAATTCGCTTGTAGTTCCCATAGAGAAACTCCCAATAAATCAAAGAAGCCTCTCAATCGCAGATCACAAAGCATAGCGCTAGGTGGGGTCAGAACAGCGGTTACATTATACAGAGATCTTAATTAAGTTGCTTCGCTGTAGTTTGGATTTACGATGAGCTCGGGAGCAAGTGTATCAGCAAAATAATCGAGCACGTTATCAATAGATTTGAGCGCCATGCGTTTTGCTGCGTCATTTGAGATGCCACCGATATGGGGTGAGAGGACAGCTGTGTCACAGCTGGCTAAAGGGTGATCTGCACGTGGTGGTTCTGTTTCAAAGACGTCGAGACCAGCTGCGCCAATGTGGCCAGATAAGAGCGCCTCTTTGAGAGCCACTTCATCGATTAAACCGCCACGGGCCGCATTGATCACGATTGCCCCACGCGTCATCCGTTGTAGTTCGTTTTCTCCCAATAAGACGTGATCTAAAGAGGGCAAGTGAAGCGAGACGATCTCGGCCCATTCTAGCCCCTCTTCAAGCGAAGATAGTTGCTTTACGCTTGGAGAGGGCCAGTCTGTGGCACTGATAAATGGATCATAAGCAGAAATGGTCATTGAAAAGCCCTGCATCATCTGAGCGACTCGCTGCCCAATGCGCCCAAACCCGACTAGGAAAAGATTTTTTCCAGAAACTTCAATCGCTTCTAGGGCATTTCTCCATTCCCAGTTAGCCGTCGATCTCACGGCCTGATCTCCTCTGTTGACTCGCTTTGCCGCGGCAAGCATGAGCGTCACGGCTTGTTCGGCTGCTGAAATTGAGTTGACGTCGCCCACAATTGCCAATGGTATACCGCGTGTGCTGAGGGCCTCTGTGTCAATGACGTCATAGCCCACACCGTGACGCGAAACAAACTTGAGCTTTGGGGCGCTGGCAATTATCTCAGCTGTTAAGGGCTGGGTTCGGATGATTAGAGCGTCTGCGTTTGGTAATTCCGCCAGCATTTCGTTTTGATCGACCGATTGGACATGGGTATAGCTCCAGCCACGGGCCTCAACGGTGCTCAGATGCGCGATACCAGCTGGGTGAAGTTTTCCCGCAATAAGAAGATGGGGCATCTTAATACATAGATTTTGTTGGGGCGGTTTTTTCGGGTGAATGACCTGTCTGGGTGCGCCAGTTCTTTACCGAAGCCTGCGCTGTAGCCGCGATGAATTTGACATCACCACCGACTGTGGTCATCTGAAACCCCCATTCAATCGCTCGAAGCGCATAGTCCGTTGTGCCGCAGTGAATGCCAGCCACGATGCCGTTTTTATGGCAGGTGTCAGCGATCCGTTTTATGATGTCAATCATCACATCTTCTTGCCGATCCAATCCAGGTGGAAGCGCTCCTTGTTGCGTCCCAAGCGTTAAATCTGCGGGTCCCACATAGATACCATCAATGCCCTCAGTTGCAGTAATCTCCTCAAGATTTTCGACACCTTGCGCAGTTTCAATCATGGCAAACGCCAAAACGTCTTGGTTTACATCAACGCTGTAGCTTGGATCTGCGATTGAGGCGCGCGTGGGGCCAAAGCTGCGTTGACCCTGGGGCGGGTAGCGCATGTAGGAGGCAAAGGCGGCGGCATCTGCTCCCGTATTGATCATTGGGCATATCACTCCCATTGCCCCTGCATCCAGTGCTTTCATAACCGCCCCTGCATCCAGCCACGGGACGCGCACAAAGGGCACCGTCGGTTTATATGTGCTGGCTTGAAGCATGGGCAAGAGATCACCATAATCGAGCGCACCGTGCTGCCAGTCGATTGTCAGACTGTCATAACCAGCGCCTGCCATAATTTCAGCGGTGAAAGGATTTCCAATAGAGAGCCATCCATTCAACGTGGCAGCCCCGTTTTTCCATTGTGATTTCAATTCATCTACTGTCATAATAGTCCTTTATTTCATCTGTTTATGTTTCGCTTTTAATGTCTCACGCTCGATGATGCGGCAGGGGAAAATACGCGCTTCGGGATATCTGTCAGGTTCGAGAAGCATTTCTTCTACGATATCAACGGAGGCGGTGATGATTTGTTTGATCGGTTGGCGAATAGTTGTGAGGCTAAAGCTCTCCCACCGCGACATTTCCATATCGTTTAATCCGATGATGCCAATATCCTGTGCTGGTTTCAAACCGTGATCACGAATGGCAGAGAGTGCGCCTATTGAGAGCACATCATCTGCACAGAAATAGGCCTGTGCAGGGGAGCCTTGCAATTGCTCCATCATTGCCTCTCGCCCCGCATGAAACGAATAGCCTTTGGAATAACTGGCGCGGGCTTTGATGTCTGGATGTTGTGAAACGAGCTCCGTAAAGCCGTGATAGCGATCTTGCGCAGACGTCGCACTTGGCGGTCCACCCAAATAGCCAATGTCGGTATATCCTCTCTCGATCAAAGTGCGTGCAGCCATGCGGCCGCATTCTACGTTATCAATCCCAACCACATGTACATGGGGGGATGTGGCAAGCCGTCCAAAGGTATGTACCACAGGCAGTCCTGCATCGTGAAAAGCTTTGGCAAAGCTTAGAGGGAGAGTGGAGGAGGCAACGACCACGGCATCAACTGAATATTGTTTCAGCATTTTGACAGAGGCGGCTGGTTCGGTTTCATCCGAGAGATTGACAATGAGCGGGCGCAGGTCACGTTCTTGGAGCGTCTTGGTAAAGAGATCAAATACTTCAAGGAAAACGGGGTTGTGAAAGTTATTTGAGACAAGACCGATCAGTTTGGTACGCCCTGTGGTAAGAGAAGACGCCAATGCATTTGGCGAATATCCCAGCTGCTCGGCTGCTTGTTCCACTTTGCGCCGCATTTTGACCGAGACAGAGGCCCCTTGTGTAAAGGTGCGAGAGACTGCTGAACGTGAAACGCCTGCGAGGACTGCAACGTCTTTGAGTGTTGGGGTCATGATTTTGGGTCCAGCTTTTGGGAGCAATCTAGAACTGTATCGTATCGGATGTTTTGCTTGAGACAAGATCATATTTTAAAAGGGGAGCTTATTCAAAGTCTCTTGCAAGACCTTTGGCACGGATGTCAAAGGGAGCTGATTTCTGTGCAAAAGCACCTAAGGCGCGAGCAGGGCTAAACGGCTCTAACTGAAAGTCGTGAGCGTCTATGTTGATGAAATGGGGATCGCCCGTGACTTCCTCTAAACTTGCGTCAATTCCTAGATCCACAGGCCCTCCATCTCTATTCCAATAAAGGTTGCGCCTTTGCTCAATTGAGTCCGCCTCGTCCCCTGTAAAAACGGGATCCCATGTTTCATCGTCAATAACGACGATATTGCCGTTTACATCAATATCGGCGCCATCGAACGAAAAGACAGTGTCGGTAAAAATGCCCTCTATCTGCTTTGTGCGAATGATCGTGTTGTGATGTATACGGCTGTTTTTGTTCTCTGCCCACCAGAGGACAAAGTCTTGGTAATCATGGCTTATGTTATGTTCAACAACCACATTCTCGGTGGCGCGCGGTTCAATATCATGTTCCCAGCTTATTTCCAAAAAACCCATATTGTTTCGCGTGACGTTGTTATGAATGTGGATGTTTCTTTTATGATTGCGCCCGTCATCTATCTCAATTGCGCCGCCATCTGCCCCCCATTTCCCGCCTTGGACAAACATGTTTTCGATCATGTTAAAGGCAACCGTCTGATTGCCAGTGCCGATTTGAATACCAATGGGTCCCCAATAGGGTTTTGACAGAAATCCCTCTTGTTGCTCTCCGTTGGGCCCATCTATGTGGTTGTTTGTAATGAGGCTATATTCTCCATAGGACTGGATGGCCTTAGGTGTTGCCTCAAAGCGATTGCCGCGAATGAGGGAATATGTGCCCTCTGTGCCAATGTGTAAGGCACCCGTGGCCCAGACCTCGACAAAACCTGCGTTTGGTGCCGCTGGCGCTGTATGATGAAAATGCAGATTTTGCACAATATGATGCGGACCGCGCAGTTGGAGCGCATTAACGTGACAAAGGCCACTGTTGGGATTGGAGAGCTTTGGGGCGCGCCCTTTTCCATAGGCACCTATGACAATGGGATTGTTCTGTGTTCCTTGTCCGTTCAGAAGCAGACAGCCCACGAATTGTCTTCCTCGCTGAAAGAGGATGTGGTCCCCGGGCTGAAAGCGATGATCGGAGACCCTGCGCAATGTTTTCCAAGCCTCATCTGGTTGTCTGCCGCTATTCTTATCTTTACCCGCTTTGCTATCTACAAAAAATCGTCTGATCGGATTTGGCGTTGGCCAGTTTTGGTGAACGTCAAATTTGAGGTCCTGTTCAGCACTATGACTTGGCCCGACTCCAGCCAGCGCCCAAAAGACGCAGAGAACAAAAAACCTGCTTGTGGTTCCAAAGAGTGTATCAATAAATCGCAGTCTCAGACGAATTTTCACAATGCCACCTTTAAATGATTTTACTCCACAATGGAGAGGAACTCTTAGGCGCGTATCGCTTTTTCTAGTTGCCTTGTGAAAAAGCACGAGGGCTTGAATACCTATATC
>WTIQ01000336.1 GCA_011525185.1 Paracoccaceae bacterium
ACGCGACGAGGCTGAACACGTCTGGCCCGCGTTCTGGATGCCCGCATTAATCAAAAACGGCAAAGCGGCGTCAATGTCCGTGTCCTCAAAAACCACCTGCGGCGACTTGCCGCCCAATTCCAGCGTCAAGTCGACGCTGTTTTGCGCCGCAGCCGGTTGGATTAGCCTGCCGACCCCTACAGAGCCCGTGAACGAAACATGATTGACGCCCGGATGCGCGGTCAAAGCGGCGCCTGCCTCTTCCCCTATCCCCGGCACGGTATTCATCGCGCCCGTCGGCAACCCTGCGCGCTGGGTCAATTCGGTAAAGGCGAGCGCGGTCAGGCATGCCTCTTCGGCAGGTTTCAGAACACAGGCATTGCCCATTGCCAGCGCCGCCCCGACCGAGCGACCAATGATCTGCATGGGATAATTCCACGGCACAATATGGCCCGTCACACCATGCGGTTCGCGTAAGGTATAGGCAGTGTATCCTTCTAAATAAGGGAGGGTTTCGCCATGCACTTTATCCGCGGCACCTGCGTAAAACTCTAAATAGCGTGCCAGTGCAATGGCATCATTGCGCGCCTGAGAGAGAGGTTTTCCCACATCAAGCGCTTCGAGATTGGCAAGTGCATCACGATGCTCACCGACAAGCTGCGCAAAACGGGACAATATGCGGCCCCGTTCAAAGGCAGGCATTTTTCCCCATGGACCATCCAGGGCGTCATGCGCCGATTGCACAGCCAGATCAATATCCTCTGCTGAGCCGCCTGCGATATGCGCGAGACCTTCTCCATTTGAAGGATTGGTGAGCAGAAGTGTTTCCCCCGTCACGCAGGGACGCCATGCGCCCGCGACGAGCATATGCGAAGGATCAAAAGGCAGTTCAGGCAGGGTCATCTTGATACCAATATCTATTGCGCGCGGCGTCATTTTCGGCCCGCAGGGTTAACTCTGTGCGAGATTTCCTGTTCCGTCAACACGGTCGACGACGGTTTAAATGCGATTTAGGGCTGTATCTCTATGATGCGCAATTCATTCATGTCCAGCTTCAGTTCAGCAAAGTTAAGGAGTGCCGTTAGAATTTTGTTGCCCTTCACGAGATCGACAGTCTCAGGTGCGAGTTTCAAAGACCCGCGCAAAGGCGTTTTGGGGCCTATTTCAAATGTGGAGCGTTTCAGTGCAGCTTTTCCATTTATTTGCAAAGAGGAGAGTTGGAGCGCAAAGGGTGCGTTCTCCATAATTGACAATGGCCTTTCGTCTAGGGAGGCGATGTGTCCCTCTGCCACAAGGAGGGGAGCGGCTATGGCTTCATCTTTAGTGGAGTGTCGCAAGATGAGGCGAAAGCGTATTTTGTCAGCTTCGATCAAAAAGGCGGCTTCGATGTGCTCAATCTCAAGCGCTACATTCCCGCCGCGCAATGATAATTTTTCGCTTTCCAAAACAATACGCTTTGCCTGATCTGTCACCCTGACAACAGAGGCGCGCGTGGATTCGCTAGCGATTTCATAAAGATCGCCAAATACCGCAAGCGATTGCGAGGGTGGAAAAATCAGCATGCTGTGACCCAGCCTGTAGCTTAGGCGAAAATCCTGAAGAAAGGGACCGCTCCAAACGAGGGCTCTGTCCCAAGCCTCTAAACGCGGAGCCTCAAAACTGGTATCAACGCGATTGGGAAAGCCACGTTGTTTATAATTGTCAGCGACAAAGCGCCAATGCGCATCTGACTTAGGAGAAAGCAGTCTCTCGATCCGCGTCGCATTCTTTTGAGTTGCATAGACCCAGTATCCCGACCAGATCACTGCAAGGCCAACACCTAAGATCAGCATAATTCGCAACTGGGACATCTTTTATCTCATTTCAAAGGTTGGTAATGCGCAGGGAAGGATATTGGAGCATTGCATATGGGTCTATGGGTTTTCGGTTATGGGTCGCTTTTATGGAACCCAGGCTTTCCGTTTACAGAAACAAAGCTTGCTCGACTAGACGGATATCGCCGCAGTTTCTGCATGTCGTCGATCCATCATCGCGGTACTGTGGAAAACCCTGGACTTGTTCTTGCTTTGGATAAAGTCAAAGGCGCCGTTTGCAATGGATTGGCTTTTCATGTGAGCGAAGATGATACAGCGCAAACATTGGCCTATCTGCGCGAACGTGAACTCATTTCCTCTGCATATGTTGAAGTGACAGAGACCCTCATGGACACGAGAGGTCGTACCTTTGAGGCCGTGGCCTATATTATAGACCAAAATCATGAGCAGTATTGTGCAGATTTATCACTGGAGAGGCAGGCGACCATCATTGCCAATGCGGTTGGGGGACGTGGACATAACGCTGAATATTTACACAATACAGTCGAAAAACTCAAAGCTTTGGGTATTTCTGACACAGATTTGACTTGGCTCGATAAAGAAGTAAGACGAATAATGGGTGCATATTTTGACAGCCGTTGATACAGTCACGTCTAACTAGGCAGAACATGTCAGCTGGGAGCAGAGCGGATGGAACGGACAACTCTTGAGGTGAATCCTCAGTTCTCGCAACCGTTTCGACAGATCATAATGATGTTGATCGTTATTGGGCTGGCGTCGTCTGGAGGGGTTCTGGCTGCACCTCAAATTTTGCCTGTGTTTTTTTCGAATATATATTTGAACGGGTTCATTGTTGCGGTCTTCGCAATCGGTGTCCTGAGCTGCTTTACACAGGTCATTCAGCTCATGTACTCGGTGAGATGGATCGAAAACTTTGCGGCAAATAGGACAAATGCCACGACGCGGGCTCCTTCGCTATTGGCTCCTTTGGCGACATTGCTAAGCTCGCGCAGTGCGCAGATGAAAATCGCAGCCTCGTCCAATCAATCTATTTTGGAGAGCGTGGCCACGCGCATAGAAGAAGCGCGCGAGATTACGCGATATATTGTCAATACGTTGATTTTATTGGGACTTTTTGGGACATTTTATGGTCTTGCGACGACTGTGCCAGCGCTTGTTGAGACAATTCGTTCATTGACACCACAAGAAGGAGAAAGCGGCATTGAAGTTTTTGGCCGCTTAATGGATGGGCTTGAGGGGCAGTTGGATGGTATGGGCGTCGCATTTGCCTCGTCGCTCTTGGGGTTGGCTGGCTCACTTTTGGTCAGCCTTCTTGAGCTCTTTGCAGGCCATGGGCAAAATCGGTTTTACCGTGAATTGGAGGAGTGGCTCTCTTCTATTACACGGCTTGGCTTTTCTTCTGGCGAAATTGATGTGGGCAGTGAACAGGATATCGTGACCGCAGTCTTTAGCCAGATGGCAGAGCAGCTACAAAGAATTCAAGATATGTTTGTTCAGTCAGATGCCTCCCGTGCTCAAGTCGATCAAAAATTGAGTGAAATGACCAGCGCTTTGAACACCCTCGCCAGACATATCGAAGAAAATACTCCAAGTGCCAAAGCGCTTGAGCGCGTTGCAAATGGGCAAGAGCAGCTTTCAGTGGTGCTGGGCGATATGGAGCGGAGTGAGGCAATGGATGTAGAAAGCCGTATGCGACTTCGCTCTATTGATGTTCAACTGCTTCGCCTCGTTGAAGAAATATCGACGGGCCGGCATGAAACAACGCGCATTTTAAGGGGTGAAATAGAAGCGCTCAATCGCACGATAACGTCTGCAACACAGCAAAATGACTCAAAGTGATAGACAGGTCTTTTTCGCCGTGAAAGAGGACTAAGGAGAGGTATGGCATTATCCCGACGCACAGGACAACGGTTCCAAGCCTCCATCTGGCCGGGCTTCGTCGATGCTATTACGGGTCTCTTGTTGGTCTTAATGTTCGTCTTAACGATTTTTATGATCGTTCAGTTCGTTCTGCGCGAAACCATTTCGGGGCAGGAAAGCGAGTTGAATTCGCTCAGCGCTGAGATTGCAGCCATTTCCCAAGCACTTGGTTTGGAAAAGACCAAGGTTGCCGCTCTACAAGAGGAGCTCGGGAGCGTCTCGGCGACCTTGAGTGATACGCAAAACCAGCTCGATCAGCAGGCTCAATTGATTCAAAGCCTCACGTTTCAACGAGATGAGGCGCAAAATGCTTTGACCGTCGCCAACACTCGCATTGCCAGTTTTGAAGAGCAGGTCGCGGGGCTTTTGGCGGCGCAAGCCCGCGATACAGAGCAGATTGAGTCCCTTTCAAAGGAGAAAGAAACGCTCTTAGATGAGCGTGAGGCGCTTAATATTGCACTTGCACAGGCCCGCAGCGAAACAGATGCAGCCGCCGAAGAGGCCCGACGTCTCGCAGCCGAAGAGGACGCCTTGCAGGCTTTGATCGCCTCTCTTGAAGCCAAGCAAAAAGAAAGTGATGACATCATTGCCAAACAGTCAGAAGATTTGACCAAGCTCAGTGACGTGTTGAGCAAGAAAGAGCAGGAACAACTTATCTCATCAGCTGCAGCGGACGAATTGCGCCGCAAGCTTGAGACAGCTGAAGCTGAGCTCACAGCAATGACGCTTGCTTTAGAAGAGCAGCGCAAGATCGCAGAAGATACATTGTTGGCGCTTGCCGCCGCAGAGGGTATGCAAGAGGAGGTGCAGCAAAAGTTGCAAGAGGCGCTTTTGTCTTTGGAAATTGCAAGTCGCGATCTTGAAAATGAAGAAGAGCAGCGCAAAGGCTTAGAAGAGGAAGTAAACACCTTACAGTCCAATTTTACGGCCTCGGAACTCGCACTTGCCGCCGCCTATGCCCGTCAGGTCAATCTAAAGGCGCGGATTATAGAATTGGAAGATCTGCTCGCCGCGACAACCAGTACTGATCAAGAGCAACGTGCCCTTATTGCGGAATTTCGACAACAAATTCTCGTGGCACAAACCCAAATCGAAACATTTGAACAAGAGGCTCTTTCCAGTGACGAGCGACAAAAAGCTCTAGAATTACAGTTGATTGCCGCGTTAGAGAATTTGGCCCAGATTGAGGAAAAGGCAGAAAGCAATAGTCAAAGTAAAGAGGCCCTCCTTGCGCAGCTCGCCACGGCTCGGGCGCAGCTTGAACAACAGCAGATCGAAACGGGCTCGCTTAAAGGGCAGATTGTGCAATTTGAAGCACGCATAGCAGATTTGCTTTCGCAGATTAGAAATCTGGAAGGCATACGGGAACGCAATGCAAAGCGGATCAAAGGGTTAAGTGCGGAATTAGGTCAGACACAGCGTGATCTTCGCGAAGAAAAGGTTACAACCTATAGTCAAAATGCGCAGGTTGAATCGCTACAAGAGCAATTGACCCAAGCAATATTGAATCTGTCACAGACCCAAGAGAGGCTAGATGCTTCAGGCGCTGAAACGGAAAAACTGCGGGTGACGCTTGAGCAATTGAAAGTGGATGCGGCAGATCAAAATACCATCGCCGAAAATCTCGCTCAGGCGCTAAAAGATTTGGCAGCGTCGCAAAATGATGCAAACACTCTTCGGCAGGACTTGGAAGCCGCACTTGTTGCCAAGCTGATGGCAGATCAAGCTGCCGAGTCAGAGTTAAGCCGTTCGCAAGAACAAGAGTTTTTGCGCCAAAAGGCCCTCAAAACGCTGCAAGAACGGGAAGCAGCACTTAATCGCAGCGATGCAGAAGCGAAACGTTTAGAAAAAGAGACAGCGCTTTTGAATGCCCAAGTTGTGGAGTTGCGTAAACAACTCGGTGAGCTGAACGCACTTTTAGATGCCTCTGAAGCTGCAGATACAAAATCGAAGCTTGAACTAAAAAACCTCAACGCGCGCCTCAATACGGCTCTCGCGCGCGCTGCGGCAGAGGAACGGCGCCGGCGGAAACTTGAAGAACAAGAAAGAGAGAGGCTGCAAAAAGAACGCGATGCATTGGCGGACCAAGCTCTGGATCTCGAGCGGTATAAATCGGATTTCTTTGGACGTTTGCGCGAGGTTCTGGCGGATCGGGAGGGCGTGAAAATTGTCGGAGATCGTTTTGTATTTTCCTCTGAAGTGTTGTTTTCGCTCGGGTCTGCGGATTTGTCCGAGGAAGGTAAGCGCGAGATTAACAAAATCGGCGAGGTTCTCACATCCGTCTTCCAAGACATACCGCAGAATATAGATTGGGTTATTCGCGTAGATGGTCACACAGATTCTGTGCCTATTCGCAATACTGAAAATTTCGCGGATAATTGGGAGCTCAGTCAAGCACGGGCTTTATCTGTCGTGCGCTTTATGATCAGTGAGCTTAATATTCCACCTAATCGCCTGTCGGCCAATGGATTTGGAGAGTTTCAACCTCTCAATCCTGCAAATACCATTGAAGCACGCGCACAAAATAGACGCATCGAACTAAAGCTGACTGAACGATAATTAATTCAATGTCACTTGTCGGGTCCGCTGTTCGATGATTTTTCCTTTTCGCAGCAAAATCACCTCACCCTTGTAAAGGCCTTTGGGCCAGCTTGCGCCTTTCCGTTTTAGCCCAGCCGCTCTCATGGCTTGGATTTGCGCTTTCTTTACCTCTGTGTGATGCTCAAAGACTTTACCTTGGGGTCCGTCAATCCTGAAATAGAGGCGATCTCCCTGTCTAAAGCCATATCCAAACCCATATAGGACCAAAGCGTGCGACAGTGCTGATACGTCGTCCCCTGCAATAGCTCCGTCTTTCAGCTTTTGATAGTTTGGGACATCCTCTGAAAACCCGATGCGCAAGAGACCTCCTGGCCGATAGGGCAGGTTTATCTCCCACAATGTCTCATCTGGTTGCACAGCGCTGCAGCTTGTGCGCCCTTTGGGACGGAACGGATCAACGACTTTTTGGTTCTTGCGTACTGTTAAATGAAGATGAGGAAATTGTGTTTTTCCACTTAGACCGATTTGCCCCAAGACGTCACCTTGATCGACCGTATCGCCGCGTTTCACAGTCACGCTGTTGCGTTTGAGATGGCAGTACTGGGTTGTCCATCCCTGATGATGCTCCACTACAACACCGTTACCGCATTCCTTGCCCGCGACAGCGCTGCTATCTTGCGCCTGATAAAGCACGTCGCTCATGCCATCTCGGACGCCTATAACGCGACCTGACGCTGCAGCCATGACGTTGACGCCAGCTTCCATTTGCCGACGAGATATCAAGGCAAAGTCAGTTCCTTTGTGGCCATCGTAGCTCAGTCCGTTGCATCGGTAGTCAGAGGCGAGGCTTGTGACGTCGTGATCAACATATTGCTGAATGTAGCAGTCGCTGCCAAGGTTGCATTGCACGACCTTACCTAGTGATA
>WTIQ01000372.1 GCA_011525185.1 Paracoccaceae bacterium
ATTGAGGTGCCACAACGCGAAGTGATTGGCTATGTGGTCACGGGCGCGTCGGCTGAACCTGCAACGCGGTATATAGTGGTGCTGAGTATTCTTGTCTTGCTCACCGTGATTGCGGGTAATTTGGTGCGGGGCCGTATTGGGCGCAGTTGGATGATGATCCGCGATATGGATATTGCTGCCGAGCTGATTGGCGTTCGCCCGTTGCGCGCGAAACTTTCTGCCTTTGCCGTTTCTTCCTATTATTGCGGTGTGTCAGGGGCCTTGATGGTGTTCCTCTGGCTGGGCGCGGCAGAGGTTGAGAGCTTTGACGTGAACCATTCCTTCCTCTATCTGTTCATGGTGATTTTTGGCGGGCTTGGTTCAATCACGGGCTCCTACATGGGCGCGGCCTTTATCTGGACCTTTCCAATCGTTCTCAAAGAACTTGGCAAGTCGCTCTTTGATATTGATCCGATCGTGATGGAAAACGTCTCACTTATTGCCATCGGGATCATGATTGTCTTTATTCTGATAAAAGAGCCGCATGGCTTGGCCCGCCTTTGGCAACTTGGCAAGCAGAAACTAAGAATCTGGCCCTTTGCACACTAGGGGCTCGTGTAAACCATTGGAATTTGGGACCAGACCAATGGGCTTAATATCATCGGTTCCAATATGGCGGATGGCATGATGCGATCCACAAACTGGGAGAGGACTTAATGTTTAAAACCTTAATCACTGGTGCATTGAGTGCTGTTATGGCGCTTGGAGCTACTATCACGACAGTGCAGGCAGAAGATGAACTCTTCGTCCCGATGCTGTCCTATCGTACAGGACCCTTTGCAGGGGGCGGGATACCTTTTGCAAACGGATTTCACGATTATTTAACTATGCTAAATGAACGCGACGGCGGCATCGGTGGTGCGAAGGTCGTGCTCGAAGAGTGTGAGACAGCCTACAACGCGCAAAAAGGCGTGGAGTGTTACGAGGCGACCAAAGGCAAAGGCGCGTTGGTTTATAACCCGCTTTCAACTGGTATTACGCTTCAGCTGATTCCCAAAGCCCCAGTTGACGAGATCCCTGTCTTGTCGATGGGATATGGTCTCTCAGCGGCAGCGATGGGCGAAACCTTCCCTTGGACCTTTACCTATCCAACCTCTTACTGGTCACAAATGTCGTCGATCTTGAAATATATCGACAACAATGGCGGACTTAAGGGAAAGAAAATCGGCTTTATCTATCTTGACGTTGGGTATGGTCGCGAACCTATCCCGCTGCTTGAACAGCTTGCGCCAAAAATGGGCTTTGAACTGGCAATGTTCCCTGTGGCTGGTAAAGAAATGCAAGCGCAGTCTGCTCAATGGTTGAACGTGCGTAAAGAACGCCCTGATTGGATGATCATGTGGGGCTGGGGCGCGATGAACGCCACGGCTGTGAAAGAAGCTGCGAAAATTCGCTATCCCATGGATCGCTTCATCGGAAACTGGTGGTCTTCTGCGCATGCGGATCTTGTCCCTGTTGGGGAAGCAGGAAAAGGCTATATCGGTGCGAACTTCTCAGGGATCGGCACAGACTTCCCCGCGCTTCAAGACGTGATCAAGCACGTTGTGGACGCTGGCAAATCACAGGCAGATCCATCAACGGTTGGCAACGTTCTTTATAACCGTGGTCTCTACAATGCTGTACTGGTCGCCGAAGCGATTTCTACAGCGCAAAAGATGACAGGTAAGAAGAGCATCACTGGTGCAGATATGCGCATGGGGCTTGAGAACTTTGTCCTCGATCAAGCGCGTCTGGGTGAACTTGGTCTTGCTGGGTTTACAGGCGACGTGAAAGGTGACTGTGCGGACCACGAAGGTGGCGGCAGCGTCTTCCTTCAGCAGTGGAACGGCTCTGACTGGGAGAAAATCACGGATCCAATCGCGCCTATGACAGATGTTGTACGTCCTCTTCTTGAGGCAGCAGCAGAAGCTTATAAGGCCGATAAACCCGAGTGGCAGGGACAATCCTGCAGCTAATTTCATGACAAACCTGTGGCCCCAATGCGGGGCCGCAGGTTTCATTACGAAGGTGGTCGAGATATGCTGGATGCACAGACAACAGATGAAACCTTGCTTGAGGTCAGCAACATTGAGGTGATTTATAATCACGTCATACTTGTGTTGAAGGGCGTCAGCCTTAAAGTTCCCAAAGGTGGCATTACAGCGCTCCTCGGGGGAAACGGAGCTGGAAAATCCACCACTTTAAAATCTATTTCTAATCTTCTTTTGTCCGAGCGGGGCGAAATCACGAAGGGCTCTGTTCAGTACCGTGGTGACAGCGTTGCCGGGCTTTCGCCTGCCGAGCTCGTTCGGCGCGGTGTGATCCAAGTTATGGAGGGCCGGCATTGTTTTGGTCACCTAACTGTTGAGGAAAATCTTTTGACAGGGGCCTATACGCGCAAAGCAAGCCGTTCCGAGATCAACCAAAATATGGACCTCGTTTATAGCTATTTCCCACGTCTGAAAGAGCGTCGCAAATCTCTAGCAGGGTATACCTCTGGGGGCGAGCAACAAATGGTTGCAATCGGTCGCGCTTTGATGTCCAAGCCCGAAACTGTCTTGTTGGACGAGCCCTCTATGGGATTGGCTCCCCAACTCGTGGAGGAAATCTTTCAGATTGTACAAGACTTGAACGAAAAAGAGGGCGTGACATTCCTCTTGGCTGAACAAAACACAAATGTGGCGCTACGCTATGCGCATTATGGTTATATCCTTGAGTCAGGTCGCGTGGTGATGGACGGCCCAGCCAAAGATCTTCGGGAAAATCCAGATGTGAAGGAGTTTTATCTGGGAATGTCTGATGAGGGACGGAAGTCGTTTCGTGAAGTGCGTAGCTATCGCCGCCGCAAGCGTTGGCTGAACTAATCCGTATTTTCTAGGGGCTCTAACAGTCCTCATTTCATCATTTGAACCAATGGTTGGTGGTCTGATATGACATTTTACGATGCTTTAGAAACGCGGAGCGCAGACGAAAGAGAAGCCTCATTGCTGGCTGCTCTTAAAATACAAGTGGCTAAGGCGCAGGGCTTGGCGGGCTATGCGGGATCGCTTGAGCCTTCTGGTGCAGAAGACCTTGCTTCCTTATCGGATTTGGCCAAGTTGCCCGTATTGCGGAAATCCGACTTAGTGAGCAAGCAAACGACGGGCGAAGCGCTTGGCGGGTATAATGTGCGTAGAGTGTCGGAATTTGGCCATATCTTTCAATCCCCAGGGCCCATTTATGAACCAGGTGGAATTGAGCAAGATTGGTGGCGCATGGGGCGCTTCCTGCATGCGGCGGGTGTGGGGCAAGGTGATATTGTTCAAAACTGTTTTGGCTACCATTTGACGCCCGCGGGAATGATCTTTGAAAGCGGTGCGCGCGCGGTGGGCGCCGCGGTGCTGCCTGCTGGCGTCGGCCAAACCGAGCTGCAAGTGAGGGCGGCGCGAGATATTGGCACAACGGCCTATGCAGGCACGCCTGATTACCTAAAGGTCATTTTAGACAAGGCCGAGGAGATGGGCGAGCCGCTCGCTATTCAAAAGGCAGTTGTTGGCGGCGGAGCTCTTTTTCCTTCGCTGCGGCAAGAGTATCACGATCGCGGCATTGCCTGTTTGCAATGCTATGCGACGGCAGATTTGGGCAACATTGCTTATGAGTCCCCTGCAATGGAGGGCATGATTGTTGACGAAGGTGTGATTGTGGAAATTGTCACACCTGGCACAGGCATTCCCGTTGCAGCGGGTGAGGTGGGGGAAGTCGTCGTGACCACGTTGAACCCCGATTATCCTTTGATCCGATTTGCCACAGGAGATATGAGTGCGTTTATGGAGGGGACCAGTCCGTGTGGTCGCACCAACAGGCGCATAAAGGGATGGATGGGACGCGCGGATCAAACAACCAAAATCAAAGGCATGTTTGTACGCCCTGAACAAGTGGCCGATCTGGTCGCATCGCATGAGGCGATTGCCCGCGCACGTGTCATTGCCTCCCGTGACGGTGAAAAAGACGCCATGAAGGTCCAAATCGAATCTGCTTTAGATCAAGCAGAAGAATTTGCGCCATTGGTTCAATCCTACCTCAAGCTTAAAGCAGATGTTGAAGTCGTACCTTTGGGATCACTGCCCAGAGACGGTTTGGTGATCGAGGATCAGAGAACCTACGACCAGTGAAAATCAAGCCTTCGGCAAAGTGCCATCCAGAACGTATCGCAAAATGTCCACAATTTGCTGCGGCTCTTCCACCACGGCCAAAGCCGCTGCATCTACTTCCTTTAAGGCGTGCTGGTGATCAGCGCCGTGCATGACAATGAGTGACTTCCCCAGAGCCGCCGCATATCCTGCATCAAAGGCAGCGTTCCACTGCTTATATTTTTCACCAAAGCGCACCACGACGATATCCGCCTCTTCAATTCCTTTGCGGGTGCGGATGGCGTTAAGCTTCGCGCCTTTATGATCATGCCAAAATTTTTGAGCTTCGGTACCCATGATGGCCACACCGCAATCATCACTGGCCGCGTGGTCAGTGACCGGTCCTGAAAAACCTACGTTCAGACTTGAAGCTCCGGCAATGATCTGTTCACGCCAATCTGTGTGGATTTCACCTGACAAATACACGTTTAACATGATTTTCCTTTCCAGTGTAAAATGGGCCAATTGGCCCTTTTAGTGGGGTTTTCTTTCAGATAGTCTGAGACGCTTTGGCTGTAAACCAACCAAATCGACTAAAGATCAACCAATCCAAAATCAGCGCTGCAATCAAGCTCACTCCCATCAAGGGTAACAAGAGCATTAACGCCGCGATAAGAAGGCCCATACCAATGCCGATACGCATTTCTGGTGTAGTTGGAACGCCAAGTTCGCCCTTGGGCCGCCTTTTCCACCAAGCAACAAACCCAGAGACAGAGAGCAAAACTCCGATTACCGCGGCAAGCGTATTCTGGGCAATGTTTAGCGCTCCGTAAAACTCTCCCTGATGAAAGGAATTCCGTAGGAGACTGTTTTTGCAACTACGGGCGCATCGTTAAACTCAATTTTCTTAGGATATCTCCAGAATATTGATCGATTACCAGTTCGTTTTGATCGCTTCGGTTTTTGCTCACCGTTCTGATCCAATAGGATCCTTCTTCGCCTTTTGGCGAGCGCATTTCATAAGGTGCTTTTAGACCGTGTACTTCTGCAAGACGGAGAACACCTTCAAAGGCAATCTGAGGATTTATGCTCTCTTGAGATTTTGACATTTTACCGCCAAACCTGAGGCTCTCAGCTTTTTGTCCAGTTTGCTTTTGGACGTATGAGAGGCCACCGCCCCAGACATCGGTCCACGGTAGTCCAGAAATGAGAATGGGCAAGACAAGGATAGCTGCAAGAAACCCTGTGAACATATGCGTTTCACGCCACCAGCTGCGGCCTTGTCCTTTCGGGAGTTGAAGCGCTTTTCTTAAACTTCGCTGACCGCGCGGCCACCACATGAATAGTCCCGTGATAAACAGGACAATTGCCCAATGCGCTGATAATTCGACAAACTTTGTTCCCACCTTTCCAAGCAAAAGTTCACCATGAAATTTTCGTATCATTTGCATCGGCATTTCATGTCGCGCACTTACGCCGAGAATTTCGTTTGTATAAGGGTTGATCCAAGCGAATGAGCGAACCTTATCCGTATCATTGAATTCGATCACAGTGCTTCGTGTCGGATCGTCAAAAACGAGGACGCCGTGTAAGCGTGAGATTCCAATTTCTTCGTTCAAGTTGTCGATTTGAGCTTGAATTGGAAATGCAGTGTCTTGGGGGGAAATATAGAGGCGATCAGAATATAGCCAGTTATTGATCTGATCCTTATAGAGATAAACACCCCCTGTAAGTGAGAGCATCGCCATAAAAGGCAAAACAAAAAGTGCGGCCAAAAAATGCCATTTCCATACCAGTCTATAGAGGCCGGCATCTGTGAGAGGCGCAGCAGAGCTGCTTTGTTGCGTTACAACAGTCATAGTTATTCCTTATTTGATTTGGGTTGTTTGAAGTTCAGATCAAATAAGAGGGGGGCGTTTTAGCGGCAGTAAGTCGAAACGCTCGCTTTTGACGTTTTCATTGAATGAAGAGAGGCGTGTTACTGCAGGTTCGAGAATGAGATGTTGCCAAAGCGGAGCGGACTCATTGGGCAAAAGGGTGTGCTCAGGGATTGCACAGTCTTGCGCGCTCTCTTCCTGTACGTCGATTGGTGTCCCGTTCTTGTCGAGCACCAAAATAACGGTTTCCGTGCCCGTGCAGATATAAACGTAGTTCATTCCAGGGATAAGCGTAACAAGAGCCCCCGACACCATCGGCGCCAAGAGGCCAAAGGCAAGACATAAAGTAATAAGCTGTTTTGCGCACCACTTACCCATGAAAGCACATTAATCTTCAGCGGGAGTACTTCCAAGCAAATTTAGCTCAGATTACATTTCAGAGGTGGGGCAAAAGGACACGTGTAGCGCTAGCCATTAACCGCGCAACACGCCCCCTGTGGCTTTCAGAACCTTTTCAATCACTTTGTCACTCACCGCTCTAATGTCGTCGTCTTTGAGCGTGAGGTCCGTTGGTTGCAGCCGCACAGCCAATGCAAGCGATTTTTTGCCCTCTCCCAAGCGTCCGCCGATGAATTCGTCAAAGACACGGACATCCGCGATCAAAGCTTTGTCTGCACCCGCTGCGGCATTCACCAAGATCAGCGCGTCTACATCTTGATCAACTACAAAGGCAAAATCACGTTCAACGGCCTGTAAGTCATTGATCTCTAGCGCCTGACGCGTTGCGGTCGCTTTGCGGGGAAGGGGAATATCTTCTGGCCAAATGGTAAAGCCGACAACAGGGCCCTTTATGTCCAGATCGCGAAGTATTTTAGGGTGTATTTCTCCAAAGACGGCAAGCATCTTTTTCGGCCCAAGGCAAATGCGTCCATGGCGACCTGGATGCCACCATGAGGCACCTTCGCGCATCACTTGGACCTTTGCGGGCGCTCCAATGGCGTGAAGGACGCTTTCTGCATCTGCCTTTGCGTCATAAATATCCACAGGGCGGCTTTCCCCATGCACGTCCTTTGGACCCGAGGAGCCCACTAACAAGCCCGCCACTTGCAGATGCTGCTCTTCTGGCTCTCCCCCTGTAAAGGCGGGTCCGACCTCAAAGA
>WTIQ01000014.1 GCA_011525185.1 Paracoccaceae bacterium
GTCCGAAGACGCGCGATCTGGACTGCATTGCAACAAATGGATTCCAGTCCAAAGCTTCATCGCGCTCTGATAAAGCGCGTATCGCTTGCGAAAAGAGCGCAGAGAGGTTGGCAAAGACGTCTCGAAACAGGCCAGAGACGCGCAGTGTGACATCCAGTCTTGGGCGGGACAATTCGGCAATGGGAAGGATTTCAACACCGTTTACGCGCTCGCTCCCTGCATCCCATTTCGGCTTGACCCCCAAAAGATGCAGCGCCATTGCAAACTCTTCTCCTGCTGTGCGCATGGTCGCTGAACCCCATAAATCAACCACAAGCGCACGGGGATAATCGCCGTTGTCTTGCAAATGTTTACGCACAAGCTCTTCTGCTAGTTTCACCCCTTGCGCATAGGCCGCGCGTGTCGGAACGGACCTTGGGTCTGTGGTGTAAAGGTTGCGTCCCGTTGGCAGCACATCCAAACGCCCCCGAAACGGCGAGCCTGATGGCCCCGCTGCAACCCGTTTTGCGCGTAAAGCGCGACGCAAGCCTTCTTTTTCAGCCTGTGCCGCTGCGCTGACATCAAAGCTATGCTGGGTCTCTGGTTCGCATCCAAAGATATGCAACCCATCTCCGAACTGGCTCTCTTTAATATCGCAGACAAATCGATCAATGCGCGTGATGGCTTCGGCTGTTGAGGAGGCATCATTGAGGCCCAAATCCTCTTCTACGCCGCGCAGCTTCGCTTCATTTCGAATATCGCCTTGCAAGCGATCACGCCGTTTTGGGTCAAGCCCGTCGGCATTGGAAAATTCATCTAACAAAGCCTCCAGATGCACCAGCCGATCAGGCGTTGCACTTGGTTTCAGGGCAGGGGGGATGTGACCTATACTAAGAGCCCCAATACGCCGCTTGGCTTGTGCTGCTTCGCCCGGATCATTGACGATAAAGGGATAGACAACGGGCAGTGGTCCCACCAGCGCATCAGGCCAGCATGTGTTAGAGAGGGCCACTGATTTACCGGGCAGCCACTCCAGCGTGCCATGCGCCCCAATGTGGATCATCGCATCCGCGCCAAATTTGTGCCTCAGCCAGAGATAAAAGGCCACATAAGAATGGCGCGGTGTGCGGCTGGTGTCGTGGTACTCGGCGTCTCGGGTTTTTACAAAGCCGCGTTCTGGCTGCAAAGCGACAAGGCACTTGCCACTCTTGAGTGCCGTAAATTGGAAGGTACCCTCCTTAAAGGCGGGATCTGCCTCTGGCGCGCCCCAGACGTCATAAAGCGTCTGAACAAGTCTGTCTGGCACGGTCTTGAGAGCGCTTTCATAGTCTTTCAGAGACCAGCGCTCACAGCTGAGGCGAAGCTTTTCTGGCAGATCTCGGAGCGGAGCTGTGCGATACTCTGCCTCTGCGAGATCCTCTAAAATAGCATTGCATGAGGCAAGCGCATCTAGGCCAACGGCATGGGCCATTTGCCACTCTTTTCCGGGGTATGTGGATAAAACGAGCGCCAAGCGTGTGTCTGTTCGCGGCTTTTGAGCCAAAGCGATATGCGCCATAACCTTATCGACGGTTGCGGCTATTCGCTCCTCCTCGCCCTGATGGGCAAAACGGGAGTACTCAAGGTCAGGGTCTTTTTTGCTCGGCTGCTTAAACGAAATCACCCCGCCTGATAGGCGACCATCTACTTCGGGCAAGACCACATGCATTGCAAGATCAGAAGGCGACAAGCCGCGCTCGGCCTCATGCCAAGCTTTGCGGGTCGATGTGGAAAGCGCCACTTGAAAGACGGGCACCTCAGCACCATCCAGTGGAGAGCGCCCCTGTGTTCCAATCCCTGAAAAAGCGGTGGCATTGAGTACCGCTTTGGGGGCGAGCGTTTTGATCTGGCGTTCCAACCAAAGCGCGGCCTCTGGCTTCTTGAGGGAGGGCACAAAGAGCGCGACAGGCCTCACCCCACGGGCATCAAACACATCGCAAAGCGCCTCGATCGGATCAAGATCAGCCGCGGTCACATAGGATCGATAGAGAGTGATGACCACTTTGGGCCGTTGATCTGCCGCGAAGTGCGTGCATGCGGGGCAAGATAGCCCGTGCTCTTTGTTCCAAGCGCCAACCGAGGGGAGCGTTTTTGATCCAAGACGTGGGCGCGCATAGAGGCCAGCGGCCAGCGCCAATTGCCCCAGAGCGGCGCGCGCAGCCGCAGCGCCGCCTGTGTCACATAAGGCGTTGAGGCGTCGCAAGGTGGAGATTGGGAGCGTTGAAATCTCATCTAGTGCGGGGTCTGCGCGCCCATCTGCGGGAAGGACAGCAAGGGCGATATTCTTCTCCTTTGCCAAATAGCGCAGCTGTTGCAGCCCGTAGGCCCAGTAGGATTGCCCTCCAATCAAGCGCACGAGGATGGCTTTGGCTCCGCTTAAGGTTTGCTCGATATAGGTGTCGACCGACAAAGGATGACGCAGAGCCACCAAATTGGCCAAGCGCAGTTTGGGCAGTTCGCTCTTTCCAAGATGCCACCCCGCCGCAAAAGCCCCTAGATCACTGTCAGAAAACGACAAAACCACCAGATCGGCAGGGCTTTGGCCCAAATCCATCGGGGTATCGGTTTCTTCTAGCCCATGGCTTTCGCGGAAGATGACATGCATGTCGCGCTTTTACCCGTTCAGCGCCGCTTCGATCGCTGGGCGCGAGATATGGTCATGTTCAGCAATTACGACCATGCGGCCTTGCTTGACATCATCCATACCCCAAGGGCGATCAAACTGAGCGCGCACGCGCGTTCCAACGGCTTGGACCAAGAGGCGCATGGGTTTGTCTTTGACCACGCCATAGCCTTTCACGCGTAGAATGTTTTGCTCAAGCGCGAGTGCCGCAACCTTTTCTTTGAAGGCCTCAACGTCTTCAATGTCATCAATAGCAACAACAATACTGTCAAAATCTTCATGGTCGTGATCATGCGGTTCATCATGGTGGGAGGGGCGTGCCTCAAGATCATCTTCTGCTGCCGCTTCCAGCCCAAGGATCACGCGGGGATCGACAACGCCTTCGCTCACTTCCACAACTGGCAAGGGGCGCGGGGCCTCTTGCGCAATGATAGCTTTGGCTTTGTCCATACCTGCTTGGTCGGTTAGGTCCGCTTTTGTGAGCAAGACAATGTCGGCGCACGAAATTTGATCTTCAAAAACCTCAGAGAGAGGTGTTTCATGATCAAGACTGTCATCGGCCAACCTCTGAGCATCAACGGCCTCTACATTTGGCGCAAAACGTCCATCTGCAACCGCCTCTGCATCGGCAAGGGCGATCACACCGTCAACAGTGATCTTTGAGCGAATATCGGGCCAGTCAAAGGCTTTTAAGAGCGGCTTTGGCAAAGCGAGCCCAGAGGTTTCGATCAATATATGATCGGGCTGAGGGTCAAGTTTCATTAGCGCTTCGATGGTGGGAATAAAGTCATCAGCAACAGTGCAACAAATACACCCATTAGCGAGCTCCATGATATTTTCCGCAGGACAATCGGGAATCGCGCAGCTTTTGAGGATATCTCCATCCACCCCCACATCACCAAATTCATTGACAACAACCGCGAGGCGTTTGCCATTTGGGTTTTGCATCAAATGACGGATCAGCGTTGTTTTGCCAGAGCCGAGAAACCCAGTGATCACCGTCACGGGCAGTTTGGTCAATTCAGTCATGGAGGTCCTCAATCGGTGGAATGCGTGCGATGCAGTTCTTGCGTAAATGTTCGGGTCTTTCGCGCCAAGGCACCACCCCATCAGCGGCATTTTGGTATTTTGAAACGCCATCTGTGATGATTGCGGGGCCATCTGAAACGTTCAAATTTCCATAGACATATGTCCAGCGCTGAGGGCTTCGAAAGGCAACGGTACAGCCCTTGGAGCAATTGGAGAGGCATTTTACGGGTTTTATGGAAATGTTTGGAGGCAACTGCGCGCTTTTAAGGGACACAAATAGCTGCTCACCTGGGCGCATTTCGCCATCTGGAATGTCTTGTCCCTGTCTGCACGTGGCGCAGACGAGAACCTCAATGTCTGACGACGTGTCAGAGGGGTGTTCGGTCTTATTCGTTTTATCTGTCATACGACGTCTCAATAATGTGCCAAAGCAGCATGTGATAAGTCGCGACAAAGCCTTATGGAAAGAAAAGGCTTTGACCCACTTACGGCACACCCCGTCCGGCTTGGGTTTCCAGTGTGTTGGCAGGTCTCCCGGCTTGCAGAATAAAGGCTTTGGCCTTTACACCTCTGCACCTTCCCATCTTTTCAAAAAAAAAGACAGTGGCACGCAGAAGCTTTCTGGTCACGGTCGCGGGGGCGGCTGCGCTTCGGAATTTGACGCCTTAACGTCGCCTGCCTATCGCATTCCCTCTTCGTCTGCTCTATGAACAAAAACCAACGTAGGGGTGCAATGCGCCAAGACATTGAATGTGTCAAGTAAAAGGAAAGCCCATGACGGATGAAAATACACGTCACAATGAGAAAATGAAAAAAATCAAGGCGGCTCGTGACAAAATCATGGAAACCAAGACCAAGGAAAAGGGCTTGATCATGGTGCATACGGGGGCGGGGAAGGGGAAGTCCTCCTCCGGCTTTGGGATGATTATGCGCTGTATTGCCCATGACATGCCTTGTGCTGTGGTGCAGTTCATCAAAGGCACTTGGATGACAGGCGAACGTAAGTTTCTGACCGAACATTATGCCAAGGAGTGCACTTTTGTGGTGTCTGGAGAGGGATTTACATGGGAAACGCAGGATCGAGAGCGCGATATTGCTGCGGCTCAAGCTGGCTGGGAACGGGCCAAAGAGCTGATCCGTGACCCGAGTATGCAATTTGTGTTGCTGGATGAAATCAACATCGCGCTCCGATATGAGTATCTCGATATCGATGAAGTTGTCGCCTTTTTGCTGCACGAAAAACCCCCGATGACCCATGTCTGTTTAACGGGCCGCAATGCGAAGCCAGGGTTGATTGAGGCGGCGGATTTGGTCACGGAAATGAGCCTGCTCAAACATCCATTTAAGGATGGGATCAAAGCTCAGCTCGGCGTAGAGTTTTAACCTTGGGCGGCTTGATGATCCAAGGCACAGGCTCCAATGTGGGCAAGTCGCTCTTGGTGGCAGGTCTGTGTCGTGCGTTTCATAATCGTGGAATGCGCGTTGCCCCTTTCAAGCCGCAAAATATGTCCAATAATGCCGCTGTGACAGAAGATGGAGGCGAAATCGGGCGCGCGCAACATCTACAAGCCCGTGCGGCAGGCATCGCCCCTCTCACCGATATGAACCCTGTTTTGCTGAAACCAGAAAGCGAGGTCGGCTCACAAGTCGTGGTGCAAGGTAAACGCCTGACCACGGCAAAAGCGCGTGACTATGCCAAGCTCAAACCGAGCCTCATGCCTGCGGTCTTGGAAAGTTACCATCGTTTGAAATCAAAGTACGATCTTGTGCTTGTGGAAGGGGCAGGGAGCCCCGCTGAGATAAACCTGCGTCACGGCGATATTGCAAACATGGGGTTTGCACGGGCGGCTGATGTGCCTGTTATCCTTGCAGGTGACATTGATCGGGGCGGGGTCATCGCCCAGTTGGTGGGCACGAAGACGATCTTAGACCCTCAGGATGCTGCAATGATCAAGGGCTTTATGGTCAACAAGTTTCGCGGTGATCCGACACTCTTTGACGATGGTTATAAGCAAATAGAGGATTTCACGGGGTGGCAAGGCTTTGGCGTCTTGCCGTATTTCAGGAATGCTTGGAAACTTCCCGCTGAAGATGCGCTTGATATCTCCACGCCAAAACGTTCGGGCAAGCCCCATATCGTCTGTTTGGGGTTGTCACGCATTGCGAATTTTGACGATCTTGATCCATTGGCCAACGACCCAAACTTAAGCGTATCGGTTTTGAAAGCAGGTCAGCCTATTCCAGCAGATGCCGCCCTTGTGATTATTCCAGGCAGCAAATCCACACGCGGTGATCTAAAATTCTTAAAAGAGCAAGGTTGGGACATTGACCTTAAAGCCCATCACAGGCGTGGGGGGCACATTCTAGGCATTTGTGGTGGCTATCAAATGCTTGGCACCGAGATCGACGATCCAGATGGAATTGAAGGGCCAGCGGGCTGTTCGAAAGGGCTTGGCTTGTTAAATGTCAAAACCGCTATGACCCCCAAGAAGGCTTTGACGCGTGTGAGGGCCACCTATTGCGAGAGCAACTTGGCGGTTGATGGATATGAAATTCATATTGGCGAAACCACTGGCGAAGATTGCGCCCGCCCTTTTGCCACAATAGGCGAGAGCCAAGATGGGGCGACAAGTGTCGACAAACGTGTTCATGGCACCTATCTTCATGGTCTCTTTAGCAATGACGTTTTCCGCGAATTTTATCTCTCGCGCCTTGGGATAAGCTCGTCTGAGCTAAAGTACGAGGAGAGTGTCGATCGAACGCTTGATGATCTGGCTCATCACATAGAGATGCACTTAGACAGAAACGAACTCTTAAGGGTATCGGGATTTGCTAAGTGAGATGAAGCTGGTGGCTTTGTTTTAACATAAGATTTTGTACATAGAGTTTGGGCATGCTGCGATCCTACTAAAGCATGTTCAGTCAAAGTGGGCACCAGTTTGGCGGTTCGAGCAAGCGACAAAACAATAAATTAGAGCGTGGCAAATGAATCCGATTACACGTGACACGCTATAAAAGCCGTTCAAGAGCGTCCTCGACCTTACCGCTTTGGCATCTCCTCAATCGGCAACCCTGCTTTTTGCCAAGCGCTGAAACCGCCTTCAAGGTGGCACACAGGCGTTAGTCCCATCTCTTGAGCTGTAAGGGTGCTAAGCGCAGAGCGCCACGCGCTGGCGCAATAGAATATGTAGGTTTTGTCCTGATTGAAAATCTCTTTGTGGTAGGGGCTCTGGGGGTCAATCCAAAATTCAAGCATCCCACGGGGACAAGAAAACGCATTTGGAATTTTTCCCGTTTTTTGCAATTCTCTAATATCCCGCAAATCCACAAAGACATGTTTTGACGAAGACAAGAGCCCTTCAGCCTCTGCAAGAGATATTGTTTGGATCTTAGCATTCGCCTCCGCAACAAGGTCTTTGACACTTTTTACAATTGTTTGTGACACTGCACAGCTCCGTCTC
>WTIQ01000509.1 GCA_011525185.1 Paracoccaceae bacterium
ATGTGTGTGCAAATAAACCCCTTTATCGCGCGCAAGCAGGGCTGCATCCCGCATCAATTCCCGACTAACAGAAAACGGTGAGCACGGGGCAATACCCACCCGCGTCATCGAATGTGGTGCTGGATCATGGAATGTATCAATCACCCGAATGCAGTCCTCTAAGATTGCATTTTCCTGTTCCACCAACGAATCGGGAGGCAATCCGCCAAGGCTCTCGCCGATACTCATGGCGCCACGCATCGGGAAAAACCGGACACCCACCTCATGTGCGGCTTCAATTATATCTTCTAGCCGCACGCCATTCGGGTAGAGATAAAGATGATCCGAGCTTAAGCTACATCCAGATAGAGCCAACTCCGCCAAACCTATGGCTGCGGAGGCACGCATATGCTCAGGCGTAAATTTCGCCCAAATGGGGTATAAAGTCTTTAGCCAGCCAAAGAGCAAAGCGTCCTGCCCATTCGGCACCGCCCGTGTCAGTGTTTGATAAAGATGGTGATGAGTGTTCACCAGACCTGGGGTCACAACACTCCCTGTCGCATACGCCACTTCACCTGCCTGAGGCAGCGGAATGTCTTTATCAATGCGGGTAATCTCACCGTTTTCGACGAGGATATCATACCCGAGCAACTCACGCCGTTCATCATCCATCGAGAGGATGACATCAGCAGATTTTATTAGCAGTGTCATTTGGCTGGTTCACTAAAAGGTTTCAGAAGAGGCAGGACTTCATTCAAAAGAGCATCGTTTGCGGCTGCAACGCATTGACCCCCGTGATGCGCACTCTCACCACGCCAATCGGTAACAACGCCTCCCGCTGCTTCGATCACCGCGATGGGCGCTTGGATATCGTAGGCACTCAAACCCGCTTCAATCACCAAGTCAATTTGGCCAGCTGCCAAAAGCGCATAGGCATAACAATCCATCCCATATCGCACCAGTTTGACTTTCTCGGCAACCGCGCGAAACCCGAGAAAGTCTTGGCGAGAGCCCACTTCAGGAAATGTAGTGAACAACGTTGCGTTGCTGAGAGAATGATTCTGCGCCGTGTTTAAGGCGCGTTGCCCCAGAGGCCCAGAGGCGAAAGCCTGCCCAAGACCCCCAACAAACCGCTCTTTGATATAGGGTTGATCGATAATTCCAAAAAACGGACCTTGCTCATCGGATAGCGCGATTAACGTGCCCCACGTCGGAGTGCCACTGACAAATCCACGAGTGCCGTCAATAGGATCCAGCACCCAAGTTAGCCCAGACTCGCTCGCGAGTGTGCCAAATTCCTCACCCAAAACACCATCTTGAGGTCTGAGGGTTGTGAGAACGTTCCGCATCGCCCGTTCGGCGGCGCGATCTGCATTCGTCACAGGATCGTACCGCTCAATTTCTTTTGAAACCGTGTCTAAATCCGACCCTCGGAAATACGGCAATATGGCTTCCCCAGCCGCATTCGCCAAAGCGTATCCTACACGCTCCAAGTCGCGTGCTTCATCACTATTGATCGAGTTTCTATCCAATTCCAGCATCCACCCACAAGTCGTCCTGCGTGTCGGATAGCTTGGATTTAAGGCTTAATCAAGCGACGTCGCTTAAAACACGCGCAAGATCAAACAAACGTCTGCGTTGGTTTTCTGGGATCGAATAATAGGTGCGAATCAGATCAAGCGCCTCTTTATCGCCCATTAAATCGGACGGCACAGCATCTGCGCCCACAGCTGCATCTGGCTTTTCAAGGTTTTCAATGCCTTCGAAGAAAAAGCTCACTGGCACGTCCAATGTCTCTGAAATATCCCAAAGACGAGAAGCGCTAACGCGGTTTGCGCCCGTTTCGTATTTTTGAATTTGTTGAAACTTTATACCGACAGACTGGGCCAATTGCTGTTGTGTCATCCCAACGAGCCAACGACGATGACGGATCCTTTTGCCAACGTGCACATCTACATGGTGAGGCATGTTTACCTTCCTTTTTATCATTATTTACAGCAGGTTAACGTGAAGTAACGTAAACCGAGGACTTGCAAAAACTCACGCGTACTATACCCATCTAACGAAAAGGTGTTATAGCGATATCGATTGCAAGGCAAGCCCTTTCATTACCTAAACGAAACCTTGTGATATTAATGCAATTTCAAATTGCATCACGCAATATATCAAAGGGATATATACAACCCTAGCAATAGATGATTAAGAATATGTTATGATGTCAGACCCTAACCACATGCGCGCTTTTCAAGTTACAACAATAGGTCAGGACCCAATTCTTCAAGTGATTGATGTCCCTCCGCTCATGCCTGATACTTTGCAGGTCCAGGTGAAATTTTGTGGCTTGAACTTTGCTGATACTCTGATGATCAAAGGTACGTATCAAGACACGCCAGAGCCACCCTTTACACCTGGCTTAGAGCTCGCAGGTACAATTACAAAAGTGGGACGCGACGTTTCGTCTTTCACTGTTGGGCAAAACGTTGCGATTTATAGTGGCCAAGGCGGGTTGGCTGAATATGGCGTTTTTGCAGCCGAGCGATGTGTTTTGGTGCCGCAGGGCCTGAGCTTAGAGCACGCGGCTGGATTTCAAATAGCCTATGGCACAAGTCATCTGGCGCTGACGCACAAAGCCCACCTAAAGCAAAATGAGACGCTGCTTGTCCTTGGTGCCGCGGGCGGTGTTGGTCTAACGGCTGTCGAAGTCGGCCATGTTCTGGGCGCGCGCGTCATTGCAGTGGCGCGCGGAGTTGAAAAATGTGCAATCGCTAAGGCTGCTGGGGCCGATGTTGTCATCAATTCCGAGCATGAAGATATACGGCAAACCGTCTTAGACCTTGGTGGCGCAGACGTAGTCTACGATCCTGTCGGCGGTTCACACTTCACAGATGCCTTTCGTGCCTGCAAGCCAGAAGCGCGGATCTTGATCATTGGCTTTGCGAGCGGAGACATTCCCACTATCAAACCAAATCACGCCATGGTTAAAAACATTTCATTGCACGGCCTCAATTGGGGTGCCTACCTCAAATTCAACCCCAGAGCTTTGACCGAGAGCTTGAAAGAACTGATGAAATGGTACGAAAAAGGAGTGCTTAAACCACATGTCAGTCATGTCCTACCTTTTGAGCAAGCCCTTGAAGGCCTTGACCTCTTGCGACACCGCAAATCCAGCGGAAAAGTGATTATTCGCGTGGCAGATTAGAAAAAATGCCGCATAAAATGCAAAAATGGCTGTTTAATATTCTTGAAACAGAGTACTTTCATAACGATATTAGCAGTTGAAATTGCAAAGTCAGTCTGAGCAACAGCGCTTTGAAGGAGGCAAATAAAATGGCAGACTATAACACAATCAGGTCATCGGCTGGTACGCGTACCGCTGAGATTGATGAGGGCCTACGCGCCCACATGAATAAGGTGTATGGCACCATGTCCGTTGGAATGGTGATCACAGCACTTGCTGCTTGGGCGATCGCAGGATTAGCAACAACAACGGATCCAGCTACTGCTGTGGGGACTATGCGCAACGGTACAATGCTGACAGCCTTTGGCGCGGCAATTTACACCTCTGCGCTTAAGTGGGTTGTGATGTTTGCGCCTCTTGCTATGATCTTTGCTTTTGGCGCGATCATGCAACGTGCCTCTGCCGCAGCCGCACAGCTCTTTTTCTATCTGTTTGCGACATTGATCGGCGTTTCGCTTAGCTCTATCTTTATCTTCTACACGAGCTATTCAATTGTCCAAACCTTCCTTGTGACCTCTATCGCATTCGCTGGATTGTCGCTCTGGGGATATACAACGAAGAAAGACATCTCTGGTTGGGGTTCGTTCTTGATCATGGGCGTGATTGGAATCGTTGTCGCCTCGATCATCAACATTTTTCTCGGCTCACCCGCGGTGATGTTCGCCATCTCAATCATCGGTCTCTTGGTCTTTGCGGGGCTGACCGCCTATGACACGCAAAATATCAAGAATACTTACTTGGCGCATGCCCACCATGGGGATCAAGAATGGCTCGACAAATCAGCAATACACGGTGCGCTGAACCTGTACCTCGACTTCTTGAATATGTTCCAGTTCCTCTTGATGTTTTTGGGGAACCAAGAATAACGGACCTTACAAAACAACGACGAAAAGCCAGGCTGTTGCCTGGCTTTTTTGTTGACACTTTAGTGTGACATGACGTCTTGGGTCTTTATCCAAACGAGACCCGCAATAAAAAAGACCTCTGCATAACATTGCTCCTATTTAGAAATGAGGCCCGCGGCTGCCTGGGTAGGCGCGAGTGTGTTATGACGAAACCTGTGAGAGCTCCCCGCAATGCCAATATATTTCAATTAGCTGAGAAACTGAACGCGCCTGCCGAGGGGGCAGGCAGGCGCGGGCTGGTGGTACCACCGGATGAGGTCTTTTAGCTATTTTTCTATTATGCAGAGCTCTTTACTTAGCAGTTACTTGCGACTCTAGCAGCACAAAAAAAAACAAAAGCCGCCCAGCTAAAGGAGCGACTTTCATAAAATCTTGTCTCAAAAGACTATTTGATTTTTCCTTCTTTGTACTCAACATGCTTGCGCGCAACTGGATCGTATTTACGGCCAACCATTTTATCCGGCATCGTACGTGGATTTTTCTTGCTCACATAAACATGTCCAGTTCCAGCCGTTGAATTCAGGCGGATTTTGAGCGTTGTGCGCTTCACCATAAGTGTCTGCTACATTGGCCTGCTAAACGGACTGTTGACCTACGCAACCTGCCTTTTACTGATGCTGCGGGGCAAGTCAACCAGATAGAGCCGTTTTTCGTCTCGTTACTGCAATTAAAGCGCGGAAAGTCTATAAGCCGGGTTCTGTACCAAGAGGAGCGGGCTCTCCTTGGTGATGGCCATTCATCTTGATTTGGAATTACTCCCAAACCTCTAGCTGCCTACCCGAACCTTCTCAGGCCAAAGCCACCCTACAGAAATATCAATACCTCTGCGCAAGGTCCCTATTCGGCATTGCTTCTGGTGGGGCTTGCCATGCGAGCGATGTTACCATCTCCCCGGTGGGCTCTTACCCCACCCTTTCACCCTTACCTGCATAAGAGGCGGTTTGTTTTCTGTGGCGCTGTCCATCGGGTTACCCCGTCCGGGCGTTACCCGGCACCATTGCTTTGTGAAGCCCGGACTTTCCTCGCACTCTTCAAAAGAGCCCGCGACCATCCGACCTTCCGCGCGTCCCAGCGCTTTAAGCTGTTCGACTTGGGTCGTCAAATTCATTTTGCGCACAAAGAGCCGATATCAAAGCATGATCCGCCTCACTGAGCGGCCCCTTTACATGAGCGGGTCTGTAACGCTGTCGAAAGGCTTGTTTCACCAGCGCGGTTCCCTGTGAGACGTCATATCCTAGTGCGTTTGCAGCGTCCAAAAATGTCTCAGCTCGTGTCTGACTCCAAGGCGGGAGCGGCGTTCTTTGAGCGACTCCAAATTGCTCTAAGACACGCCAATCAAATTTAACACTCGGGTCCCCTTTTCGTCCAAGAGCGATTTCAAAATGTCCCAAAACATGCGCGGGCAGTATAGACCAACGGCTTTGAATATCGCCAACTAACCGCACAAGCGAGTGCGTCAGAGGGAATGAAAAGGGCACTTTGCCATTGTTATCAAGTTCAATCCCAATCGAGGCAGAGTTTATATCCTCTTCTCCTTGCCAAAACGAACGCCCTGCATGCCACGCGCGCTGGTCCTCACTGACAAGTTGAACAATTTCACCGGCGCTTGTGATGAGGTAATGGGCCGAGACCTCGTGAAATGGCGAGCACAAGCGCTCAAGAGCGGCATCCGCATCTTCCATCGCCGTATGATGCAAAATAATAAAGCGAGGAGTTTTTTTGTCTTTGCGAGGTCCAAAGTTGTCCGAAGGATAAAGACGCGCGCCCGAATAGCCAATCATTACTCTGAAAGTGCAAGCCGAAAGGGCGTAGGATCCCAAGAACAGGCAAACCCATCACCGTCATGATCCAGCCCAAGACGATCTCGCTTTGGTCCGCCTTTGGCCAAAAAGGCCTCTTGAGCACGTGCAGGGGATTGGTATTTGTGGCATCGGATCAAAGACCGCTCTTCGCTCGCAAGAAACCCCCGTTCATAAAGCTGCACACCAACAGGGTTGGTTGTTTGAAGCGCATAGGCAACGATATTAGGAATATTCGTTTCAGGTCTCAGAGGCACATCCGTCGGTTCAATGAGACGGTAAACGCTTCTGTTTTGCGCAAGCCTTTCCGCGTCACTCTCAATGCTTTCGCGTTCCGACACTGCTTCAAAATCATTTTCATCTGAAAGATCTTTTTGCAGCAGCACCCCATTTTCGTCCACCAAGGGTGATTGTGAGGCCACATCTGTACCGACCTCCTCAGAGGGAAAGGGCGTTTCGCGCATGTCATCTCTGATCGCGTTAGCACCGCCACAGGCCGAAAGCACAGCACAAAGCGCGACTAGCGCTAATCCGTTTCGTCCTATCCCCCAACGTGCCATCACTGCCTCTTTATGCCCACCAGTTACTTGGTTTTGCCTCAAACCCCGCCGCTTGTTCAAGAGCATAGGCGGTATTCAGCAAATCTGCCTCTTCCCAAGGCCGTCCAATAAGCTGCAAGCCAAGCGGAAGTCCCTTGCGATCTGTTCCAGTCGGCAAGGCAATTCCCGGAAGTCCTGCCAGATTAACAGTGACTGTGAAAACATCATTGAGATACATCTCAAGCGGGTCCATCGTCTCTGAGGCGCCGAGTGCAAAGGCGGCAGTGGGTGTCGCGGGGGTCAGTATCGCATCTACCCCTGTGGCAAAGACACGATCAAAGTCTTGCTTAATCAGCGCACGAACGCGCCGCGCCCGATTATAATAGGCATCATAAAATCCCGCAGAAAGAACATAAGTTCCGATCATGATCCGTCTTTGAACTTCAGGACCAAAGCCCTCAGCGCGGGTCTTTTCATACATCTCCGTAATCCCATCCCCTGCATCCAGAGCCGCCCGTCTCCCAAAGCGAACACCATCATACCGCGCCAGATTAGAGGAGGCTTCTGCAGGGGCAATCACGTAATAGGCTGGCAAAGCATATTTGGTATGCGGCAGGCTCACGTCCACGATCTCAGCCCCTGCATCGCGC
>WTIQ01000188.1 GCA_011525185.1 Paracoccaceae bacterium
GGAGTAAATCAAGGATACGGCCATACGATCTTTGTCAACAACAGTGATATAAATGGTATCTTTGTGATGCATCTCGTCTAAAAGGACATTTTGTTTTTGAGCGACTTTCAAATTTATACGATAGGCAAGTGCCTTAGCAGTTTCAGGTGAAAGCATCTCATCCAAATTCGTACAGCGCGCGGGATCGGCAATAATTTCATTGCGTAATCCATAAGCAACCTTGGTGGCTTCCGCTTCGATATGAGCCCGCTCTGCGCCAAACGGGTCCATTTGCCCAAGATCGAATTGTGACAAGATATTCAAAAGAAGGATCGCAGTTGCGCCTTGTCCATTTGGGGGATGCTCAAAGAGTTCGATATCCCCGTAGGAGATGGATATGGGATCTGTGTAAAAGGCGCGCTGCGCTGCGAAATCCTCAAGGCTATGAACCCCGCCAAGCGCGTTTAAAGAGGTTACAATGTCGTGAGCAACTTCGCCTGTGTAAAAGCCATCTCGACCTTCCTTTGCGATTCGTTCCAGAACCTCTGCTTGTTTTGGTGCGTAAAAAAGCTCGCCAATATTGGGCACTCGGCCATCTATCGTAAAATAGGGCTGTGCAGAGGGGTGCAAATTCGACACCGCGCGATTCCAGTCAAGACGCACTCTGGGCGCAACGGGAACACCTGCACGGGCATAATGAATTGCAGGTGCCAAAACCTCTGCAAGACTCTTATTTCCCCAATCGCTGTTGAGTTGACAAAACGCATCAATGGCACCTGGCACGGTGATCGCATCGACTGACTGTTTCACCACGCGGCCGTGTCCTTTATCTCTCAGCATACTTGCAGAGAGGTTTTTGGGTGCGCATCCAGAGCCGTTTAATGATCTGACGTCATTGCTTCCTGCAGGAGAAAAGAGCACAAAACAATCGCCGCCAATTCCGGTCATTTGCGGTTCGCAGAGACCCAAAAGAACAGCACCTGCAATTGCTGCATCCATTGCATTGCCACCCTCCTTGAGAACCGATATCGCCGTTTGCGCGGCCAGAGGGTGAGACGTGGCGCAAAGCCCGTCATTAGCAAAAACCGCCGAGCGGCCTGGGAGGTGAAAGTCACGCATGATCAACATCCATATTCTCTTGCTGCATACCTATCGCAATTGCTTGGGGCGTCAATGGGATGTTCAAACCTCGTGGATTTGGCACAAAATAATAAGGCCCTGTGCGTAATAGAAAATGATAGAGAAAACACCCCGTTTGGTGGCAAGACTGATCTGTGCGTGCATGTCCAAAGGCCGCCACATCCAATACACCAAGTTAATGCTATAGATTATTAGCTTCGATCATCTGAATTGAGACAATCAACCCCAGTTCTGGATACCTTTGGGCTACCGCATTGTTTGCAAGTGATATTCAGAGCTCGCATTATGTGCTCGCCGTGGGGCAGGCGAACACATGCTGAAATACTTTGTATTTCACGGCTATAAGGGACTTCCAGCAATTCCTTATCCATAATTCGGGTTAATCATTGCGCCTTCGTGCCCGCATGAAACCCAGTTATAGACAACGCGTAATGAAAAAGACCTCGTCATATCACCGCTCTCTTGTGAAAATGAGGATGGCGCCTGCTTGTATGGTCGCTCATTGCGATCATGAAATTGTTAACGGTTTTCCCAAAATACAAAAATATTCCAATGGTTTGACATTTTGAACGCGCCAGCTAGGGGGTAGGCAAGCGCATCCTGATGGTGCCATCGGCGCGGTCTTAGTGTGATTGTTTCAAGTGTGCAGAGGTCTTTAAACTATTTACAATACCTAGGAATGGAGAGGAATTTTTAGATTTAGGACATTGCGCTGATCAAAACGCTCATATTTTATCGCAGAGCATAATGCGACGACGAGCGACCAGCCAAACCCACCCTCCGGCAGCTCATTGAGAAGTGAGCCTATGTCCTCCGAATTTAATGTGCTGGTTATATTGGGATTGTAGGCAACACCTGGATCAATGATCATAGCACAAAACTGGTTGTCATAGAGCTCCCAAGTTAATTGTACGTCCGAAGGGTTGTAGGGTATATCTCCATGTTCGACGATATTGTTTAAAACCTCTGCGAGCACCAACTCTATGGACTGGAAATCCTGTATGGCTAAACCTGTTCTTAGGACTTGCGATTTAATGTCCCTAAGGCCTTTGCGAACAGACAGAAAGTCCTCTGACTGTTTAAGGCAAATGTTGAGATGACCGTTCTTCATTAAAATGTAAACTCCATCAATTACATAAGTGACTTGTCTGGTTCTTTGAGCGCGCTATCCAAGGTCTCATAGATGCTGAAAACAGAGTCCATCCGAGTGAGCCTAAAGACCTTTTGAACCGCCTCCTCCAAGTGACACAGCTCCAAGCGGTCATTTGGCCCCAGCATTTTCATGGCGCTTACGATGGCTCCAAGGCCGCTTGAGTCTATAAAATCCACGCCTTTTAAGTTAAGAACGACGCGGTGAGGCATCTCTTGCGTTGCAGAGCGAAAAAGCTCTTTAAAATTTGTGGCTTCAGCCGCATCAATCCGATTGCCATGTACATGCAAAACTAATGTTTCATCAAAGGGTTCTTGGGAAATGTGCATTCATACTTCCTTAGTCCGAGTGGTTGTTGCAGTTGTAAGGAACAAAGGTTATTTTTTGATGATCAGAGATCTTGAAGCTGGAGAAACCACATGAAAAATGTCGTAATTTGCGGGGCGTCCCGTACCCCAATAGGCGGCTTTCAGGGCGAATTGTCAGATGTATCGGCGCCCGAACTTGGTGGACACGCAATAAAAGCCGCTTTGAAACAGACGGGCGCTGTGACGGTTGATGAAGTTTTGATGGGTAATGTCCTATCGGCTGGTCAGGGCCAAGCCCCCGCGCGTCAGGCAGGATTTGCAGCGGGCCTAGAGGAAACGGTGCCTGCCACGACACTTAACAAGATGTGTGGCTCGGGGATGAAAACGACCATGATTGGATATGATCAAATTGCTCTGGGTCAGTCTAATATTATGGCCGTTGGTGGTATGGAGAGCATGACGAACGCACCGTATGTGCTGTCTAAAATGCGTTCAGGGGCACGACTTGGCCACGGAGAGGTCAAAGATCACATGTTTTTAGATGGTCTTGAGGACGCCTATGATAAGGGGCGTCTCATGGGGACCTTTGCGGAAGATTGCGCTGAAAAATATCAATTCACACGCGAAGCGCAGGATGACTATGCGCTGACATCATTGTCAAATGCGCTGGGCGCTCAGGAACAAGGGGCATTTGAAAATGAAATAAGTGCCTTTTCGCTCCAAACCCGAAAAGGTGAATTGGTTTATGATCGTGACGAGCAGCCCAAACTGGCACGACCTGAAAAAATCCCACATCTGAAACCAGCGTTTCGTCAGAATGGGACGGTGACACCTGCGAATTCCTCTTCTATTTCAGATGGTGCTTCCGCGCTTATCCTCGCGTCTGAAGATCATGCCAAAAGTGCCGACATGCCCATCCGTGCTCGAATATTGGGTCACGCAAGCCATGCGCAAGCACCTGGCTGGTTCGCAACTGCTCCTATTCCTGCGGCTCGCAAGTTATTGGAGCGTCTGGAGTGGTCTGTTAAGGATGTTGATTTATGGGAGGTTAATGAAGCTTTTGCTGTGGTGCCAATGGCCTTTATGCAGGATATGGGCATTCCTCGAGATAAGATTAATGTGCACGGCGGGGCATGCGCGCTGGGCCATCCAATAGGAGCCTCTGGCTCGCGCATTATCGTCACATTGCTGAATGCTTTGGAGCGCTATGACTTAAAAAGAGGCGTTGCCGCCATCTGCATAGGAGGAGGAGAAGGCACCGCCATAGCAATTGAGAGGGATTGAGCATCGCGCAAATTCAATGACTATCGCGAAATGACTTTATCCTAATAACCTCGTTTCGCTCTATGTGCAGTCAATAGAAAACGACCAAGTCACTCATGGCAAAGACGTTCACTATTGAAAAAGTCTCCAACTCAGGGTTGGAGCCTTTTTTCACAATTATATTAACGCCTCAGTCAGTAATTATTAGCCGTCGGCAGGATCACGATCTCTACGCGACGGTTTTGCCGACGCCCATCAGCTGTCAAATTCGAGGCAATAGGTTGATCTTCGCCACGCCCCATTGCGATCACGCGTGAGGGTGCGACACCATTTTGTAGAAGGATATTGGTCACGCTATTTGCGCGCGCCACAGACAGTGACTGATTATAAGATGCAGCCCCCGTATTATCGGTGTGACCAATGACTTGAACGGTGGTGTTTGGGTAGGCCTGTAAATTGCCCGCAAGAGCGCCGAGATCTGCCATAAGATCAGGGCGTAAACTTGTGCTGTCGACGTCAAATAAGATATCCTGTGGCAGGGTGACAATCAGGCGATCCCCCGTATTTTGGATAAGAACATTTTGGTTGCCCATTTGACGTCTGAGGTCTTCCTCCTGTTTGTCTAGCTGGTTGCCAATCGCAGCGCCCAAGCCGCCGCCGATGATTGCCCCGCGCAATGCACGATTGCGTTTGTCTTCAGCGTCTGATCCACCCATCATGCCGCCCACGGCGCCGATTAGGCCGCCCACAAGTGCGCCTTGACGCGTTTTCTCATAATTATTTGGTCCCTCTATTCGCTCAGGACCCGTACAGGCCGCAAGTCCGAGTGAGGAAACGGCAAGAAGGCAGATAAATTTCCGATGCATTGATGTCATCCTTCGGCAATCAAATTTTGACTGAAAGTAAGGCGGTTCGCGTTTTGAAAAAAGTCAGATTTATGTTATTGGCGAAATTGCGCCATCATCGGCGAAGTCTTTGCGCAGGCCTTCGTAAGCCAGCAATAGTCGTTTGACCGAGGTTCCCCAATGATAGCCCCCTAAATCACCCGTTTTACGAATAACCCGATGACACGGGATTAGCCAACTTATAGGGTTTTTACCGATGCTGCTGGCAACTGCTCTTACGGCTGCGGAGCGACCCGCATGTTGTGCAAGCGTCGCGTAATCGGTGATGCACCCAGATGGTATATAAAGCAAGGCACGCCATACATCTAACTGTAGCGCAGTTCCCATAAGGTGAAGGGGCGCTGCACTGGACATTAGCGAGCATATGTCCCAAGCGGGCGTTTTGGTTTCTCGGCACGTTTTTAGGGACCAGCGGCTTTTCATATCGGCTAAGGCACGCTCACGTCCGACAGTGTGACAAAAGGCAAGACCGCAAACTCCGCGATCTGTTTCGCAAATCAACCCTTCACCGAATGGCGTATCGGTCCATGCATATCTGATCTCAATCTCTTGGCGAGACTTAGAGTGCATAAGATCCCAGCTCATTTCAGGCAAACTTCCAGCCAACGCCTCATTAAACTGAAATGTATTATTGTTATTTTGCGTCGACAAAAGCTTGCGAGCATAGTGCGGGGAAAAATATTCCTTAAAAGGTTCTATGATTTTCACACCTGCCCATGTTTCCACAATCGATTTGTCGACTTCTATCGAGGGATGATCGCCTAGCTGCGCGTCATGGTCATTCATGATCCGCAGAAGTGTTTTGGAATGAGCGTTTGTTTGTGTCATTTTTCCCTATATTTATAAGAGGTCATGCTGGAAATATGGAAACATATTATTCGCACTTGTCCTTTTGAGAGACAAGATGCATAGCTCAGGCATGGTAAAGCAACTTGATTTTCACAGTATAAAGACGATTTTTGGGCGGTTTGAAGAGGTTGAAGCTGCGCCAAAGGGCGAGCTGGATCATACGAATGCCTATACATTGCTCGTGGCTGTTGCGCTCAGCGCTCAGGCCACAGATGTGGGTGTCAATAAGGCGACCAAAGAGCTCTTTAAGATTGTTGAGACGCCACAACAGATGCTGGACCTTGGCGAAGAGGCCTTAATTGACCATATCAAAACCATCGGTCTTTACCGCAATAAAGCGAAAAATGTCATGAAAATGGCCCAAATTTTGGTTGAAGACTATGCGGGTATCGTCCCAAACTCGCGGGCGGCCCTTGAGGCGCTTCCTGGGGTTGGACGCAAAACTGCGAATGTGGTTTTGAATATGTGGTGGTCACATCCTGCACAAGCCGTGGATACGCATATCTTTCGTGTCGGGAATCGTTCGGGAATTGCGGTCGGCAAAGACGTAGTTGCGGTAGAGCGTGCGATAGAGGACCATATCCCAACTGAGTTTCAAAAACACGCGCACCACTGGTTAATTCTACATGGTCGTTATCACTGTAAGGCGCGCAAGCCTCTCTGCAGTACCTGCCTAATACGAGATATCTGTTTATTTGAGGACAAAGAGTTATGAAGAAATACCAAGTTGTCGGCATTGGAAATGCCATCGTAGATGTCATTGCGCCGACTACGGATGCCTTTTTATCTGAAGCTGGCATTGAGAAAGGTATTATGCAGCTCATTGATCGGGATCGTGGTGAGCTTCTTTACAGCAAGATGACAGAGCGCACCGAAGCGCCTGGTGGAGCAGTCGCAAACACTCTGGCGGGGCTTGGTGCATTAGGATTGCGTACTGCCTTTATCGGGCGTGTCTGCGATGATGCGCTGGGTCGATTTTATCGTGATGTCATGCACGAAAGTGGAACAGATTTTGTGAACCCGCCCGCGGAGGGGGGAGAGTTGCCAACCTCTCGCTCAATGATTTTTGTGTCTCCAGATGGAGAGCGCTCGATGAATACTTATCTTGGTATATCTGCTGAACTGGGGCCAGAGGATGTCTCGCAGCGTGTCGCCGCAGAGGCAGAGATGGTATTTTTGGAAGGATACCTTTTTGACAAGGATAAAGGCAAAGAGGCCTTTAAATCATTGGCGCGCGGCTGCCGTGCGGCAGGAGGGCGCGCTGGAATTGCGATCTCTGACCCTTTTTGCGTGGAGCGCCATCGCGGCGATTTTCTGGGCCTTATTGAAAAGGAATTGGATTTTGTCATTGGGAATGATGAGGAAATGAAATCCCTTTTTGAAACCGACGATTTGGATGCAGCTTTGGATAAAACTAGTGCCTTGTGCGATTTGGTCATTTGTACGCGAGGAGCGGAAGGTGTGAGCGTCATTAACAACGGGGGGCGCCATGATCATCGC
>WTIQ01000125.1:0-5376 GCA_011525185.1 Paracoccaceae bacterium
ATTATATTTTTGTTGTCCAATCGAGTATCCCCTTTTATACCTTAAGGTGGAATCGGGAGAACTGGCCCTGCCAGTGCCGAAGGAGCAACCGCCCCCGGAAACTCTCAGGCGACGGGACCGATTTCGACAAACACTCTGGAGAGAGGTGCAGCGCACCCGCCGAAGGGATAACGATCTCAGGCAAAAGGACAGAGGGGGCATCAAGGCATGGAGTATACTTCGTGCAAGAATTGATGCCGACGCGAAACCAGTCGGTCAACAAATGGAAAGCACATGGCCGACGCATTACGTCTGACACCGCTCAATGATCTTCACCAGTCACTTGGTGGCAAAATGGTCCCCTTTGCGGGCTATTCTATGCCAGTGCAATATAAAATGGGTGTTTTGAAAGAGCATTTGCATACGCGCACCCATGCTGGTCTTTTTGACGTAAGCCACATGGGTCAAATCATTTTACGCGGCAAGGACTATACCCATGTCGCCAAGGAGCTTGAGGCCCTCATTCCAATGAATGTCACTGGGCTAGATGAGAATCGCCAGAGGTATGGTTACTTTACAAATGAAAATGGCGGCATTCTAGATGACATCATGTTTGCCAATCGGGGCGATCATCTCTTTATTGTTGTCAATGCCGCCTGTGTTGAACAAGATTTTCAGCACCTCAGAGCACATATGGGTGAGGATATTCATATCAAACTCCTCTCCAATCGCGCCCTCCTTGCCCTTCAGGGGCCAAAGGCAGAGGCGGCTCTGGCCACGCTCAACCCGAAAGCCCGCGAGATGCGCTTTATGGATGTAGAAACGCTTGAGCTTTGCGGCGCAGAGTGCTGGGTTTCTCGATCTGGATATACAGGGGAAGATGGGTACGAAATCTCAATTCCAGAGAGCAAAGCAGAAGAATTTGCGCGCGCGCTGCTTGAGCAAGAGGCTGTTGAATTCATTGGCCTTGGAGCGCGGGATTCCCTTAGGTTAGAGGCAGGTTTATGTCTCTATGGCCACGATATTGATACGACAACCACCCCGATAGAAGCCAACCTAAGCTGGGCCATTCAAAAGTCCCGCAAACAGGGTGGAGCAAGCGAGGGCGGCTTTCCTGGTGCCTCAAAGATCCTTGCTCAGATAAGCGACGGCGCCGAAAAGCTTCGGTTAGGCCTCAAGCCCACAGGTCGCGCCCCTGTACGCGAAGGGTGTCTGTTATTTTCCAGCTTATCAGCCACAGAATCCATTGGTCACGTCACTTCGGGTGGTTTCGGCCCCTCTGTTAATGGGCCCGTTTCAATGGGATATGTCGCATCACAATACGCTAAAACAGGGACAACCCTCTTTGGCGAAGTCAGAGGCAAGCGCCATGAGTTAGCCGTCACGGCGCTTCCCTTCATCCAACCACAATTCAAACGCTAATCAACGGGAGACTAGACATGAAATTCACAGAAGAACACGAATGGCTCAGGATCGAAGAGGATGTGGTCGTCGTCGGCATTACCGAACACGCCAGCACACAGCTTGGGGATATTGTCTTTGTCGAACTGCCCGAAGAAGGGCAAACAATCTCAAAAGATGATGAAGCGGCGGTTATCGAAAGTGTCAAAGCCGCCTCTGACATTCTCGCCCCGATTGACGGGGAAATTGTAGAGGTCAATCAGGCGATTGTAGATGAGCCGTCGCTTGTAAACGAAGACCCGCTCGGGGCGGGTTGGTTTTTTAAAATTGCTGCAAGCGATGCAAGCCAGATGGACGATTACATGGATGAAAAAGCCTATAACGCTTTGATTTCTTGAGCCCTTGAATAGACCTTCATTTTGTACGGGGAGGCGCACACATGCCCTTTAAGCCTACTGAATATCTGCCCTATGACTTTGCCAATCGTCGCCACATTGGACCCTCTCCAAGTGAGATGAGCGAGATGCTGGCCACTCTTGGAACAGACTCACTTGATGCGTTGATAGATGAGACGTTGCCCAAAGCGATTAGGCAGGAAAAGCCGCTGGCCTTTGGAAAACCAATGTCCGAACGCGAGTTGCTTTACAATATGCGGGTCACAGCCTCCAAGAACAAAGTGCTCACCAGTCTCATTGGTCAGGGCTATTATGGGACAGTCACTCCGCCAGTCATTCAGCGCAATATCCTTGAAAATCCAGCTTGGTACACAGCCTATACCCCCTATCAGCCAGAGATCAGCCAAGGTCGCCTTGAAGCGCTTTTGAATTTTCAAACAATGATCTCTGATTTGACGGGGCTTGAGATCGCAAATGCGTCTCTCTTGGATGAATCAACCGCCTGTGCCGAGGCCATGACCATGGCGCAACGTGTCTCTAAATCGAAGAAAACAGCCTTTTTTGTGGACGAAAATTGCCACCCGCAAAATATCGCTGTGATGAAGACACGGGCCAAGCCGCTTGGGATCGAGATTATCGTAGATGCACCTGAAAATATGCAGGCTGATGCGATTTTTGGGGCGATTTTTCAGTATCCGGGCACCCTTGGGACAGTGCGAGATTTTACAAGCTTAATCTCGGCGCTTCACGCACATAAAGCGATTGGGGTCGTTTGTGCTGATCCTCTGGCGTTGACCCTGCTCAAAGAGCCAGGCGAAATGGGGGCTGATATTGCCGTTGGAAACACCCAGCGCTTTGGCATTCCTTTGGGCTATGGTGGTCCGCATGCGGCCTATATGGCAACGCGGGATGCCTATAAACGCTCAATGCCAGGGCGTATCGTGGGGCTTTCCATCGATTCTCACGGGAACAACGCCTATCGGCTCGCGCTCCAAACCCGCGAGCAGCACATTAGACGCGAAAAGGCGACGTCTAACGTCTGTACAGCTCAGGCACTGCTGGCAGTCATGGCCTCTTTTTATGCAGTCTTTCATGGTCCCGAAGGGCTCAAGGCAATCGCCCAGCGCATTCATCGCAAAGCCGTGCGTCTCGCCAAAGGGTTGGAGGAAGCGGGCTTCACTGTGGAGCCAGAGGCATTTTTCGACACAATCACGGTTGAAGTGGGGCTTTTGCAGAAAACCATCATGAAAGCGGCTGTGCGCGAAGGCGTCAATTTACGAGCCGTTGGCACCACTAAGGTGGGGATTTCGCTTGATGAACGCACGCGCCGCGAAACCACCGAAGCGGTGTGGCGGGCCTTTGGCATTGAACGCAAGGATGACGATCTAAACCACGAATATCGTGTGCCAACAGCTTTGCTGCGCAAGACATCCTATTTGAACCATGATGTCTTTCACATGAACCGCGCTGAAACGGAAATGATGCGCTATATGCGTCGTCTGGCGGACCGTGACCTCGCGCTTGATCGCGCGATGATCCCGCTCGGCTCTTGTACGATGAAGCTCAATTCCGCAGCAGAAATGATGCCTGTGAGCTGGCGTGAATTTTCGCTGCTGCATCCTTTTGCCCCAAAAGATCAGGCGCTTGGGTTTAAAGAAATGATCGATGATCTCTCTTCCAAGCTCTGTGATATTACGGGCTATGATGCCATTTCAATGCAGCCCAATTCGGGCGCACAGGGCGAATATGCGGGTCTATTGACCATCTCGGAATATCATCATGCGCGTGGCGAAGGTCATCGCAATGTCTGTCTGATCCCTACTTCTGCGCATGGGACCAATCCCGCCAGTGCGCAGATGGTGGGTTGGAAAGTCGTACCCGTCAATTCAAACGAAAATGGTGATATTGATGTGGAGGATTTCCGCAAAAAGGCCGAAACGCATGCGTCCGAGCTCGCAGGCTGTATGATTACCTATCCTTCGACCCATGGTGTGTTTGAGGAAACAGTGCATGATGTTTGCGACATCACGCATCAACATGGCGGTCAGGTCTATATCGATGGGGCGAATATGAACGCCATGGTTGGTCTGTCACGCCCTGGTGATATTGGCGGCGATGTCAGTCACCTCAACCTGCACAAAACATTTTGCATCCCTCATGGCGGGGGTGGCCCAGGTATGGGTCCGATTGGGGTAAAGGCGCATTTGATTGACTATTTGCCAGGTCACCCTGAAACAGGCGGCACAACTGGACCCGTCTCAGCCGCGCCCTATGGATCGCCCTCTCTCCTTCCAATCAGTTGGGCCTATTGCCTGATGATGGGCGGTGAGGGCCTCACACAGGCCACCCGTGTCGCAATCCTGAATGCGAATTACATCGCCGAGCGACTGAAAGATGCGTATCATGTTCTCTACAAAGGCCCAACAGGTCGAATTGCCCATGAATGTATCCTAGACGTGCGCCCATTTGCGCAATCCGCTGGCGTCAGCGTTGAGGATATTGCAAAACGCCTCATTGATTGCGGATTTCACGCCCCAACCATGAGCTGGCCCGTGTCTGGCACATTGATGGTTGAGCCCACAGAGTCAGAAACAAAGGCCGAATTAGACCGCTTTTGCGATGCGATGCTTGGGATTAGGCAGGAAATAGCAGACATTGAAGCGGGTCGCATTGATGCAGAGAATAACCCGCTTAAAAATGCCCCTCACACGGTCGAAGATCTCGTCGGTGACTGGGATCGCCCCTACAAGAGAGATCAGGGATGCTTCCCAACAGGAGCCTTTCGGGTCGACAAATACTGGCCGCCAGTCAACCGCGTGGACAATGTCTACGGAGATCGCCACCTTATTTGCACCTGCCCTCCTATGTCCGACTATGCAGAGGCGGCGGAGTAACCAAAGGCGGGTTGCATATTGGCACACCTATTTAACATTGAGGGCTGCGCCCGCTTTAGCAGGCGCGGCCCGTTTTTATCGAGAACAATCCAATATTGAGCGCGCCATCTGTTCTAGCAAATTGGTATAGAGATCCAAGCTTGGGTCCAATGTTGCGCCAAGTGGGTCCAATGTTGCGACCTGCACTGCGGTGCCGTCAAAGATTGACGTGAGAATTTTGGTGTTTTGTTGTGGCTCGGCAAAAGCGCATGCCACAGTATTCTCCTGAGCGAACAATTGAATTTCCGTTACGCGAGCCGCACTTGGGGCGGTTGCGTCGCTGATTGCCAAAGATCCCACAATTGGGACACCAAAAGACTCGGCGAAATATTGATAGGCATCGTGAAAGACCACGTATTTCTTATCTTTGCTCTCTGCGAGCTGCGATGCAACAGACTTAGCGACCGCGTTGATCTTGGTCTGACCCTGCTTGGCATTCTCTTGATATAGCGCTGCATTAGCAGGATCGTGTTCAGACAGTTCCTCGGCTATGAGCTCCAACCACGCGATTGCGTTTTGGGGGTCAAGCCAAGCATGAGGATCATTTTCTCCATGATGATGGTGGTCATCATGATCATCTTTATGGTCGTCGTGATCATCATGCCCCTTGTGGTCGTCATGGTCGTCATGATCATCATGTTCCTCTTTATGGTCATCGTGACCGTCAT
>WTIQ01000125.1:5476-7084 GCA_011525185.1 Paracoccaceae bacterium
TCGTCATGGTCGTCATGATCATCATGTTCCTCTTTATGGTCATCGTGACCGTCATGATCGTCGTGATCATCATGCACCTTGTGGTCGTCATGATCATGCTTATGTTCAGCATGGTCTTCATCATGGTCGTCATGATCATCATGTTCCTCTTTATGGTCATCGTGACCGTCATGATCGTCGTGATCATCTTCAAAAATGGCATCATCTCGAAACGGGAGTGTCTTTGTGACCTCTTCGTGCAAAAATTCAATCTTATGTGCATCGCCCGCAAGGTTATCCAACGTGCCCTCAAGCCAAGGCGACATATCCTCACCCATCCAAAAAACAATCTCCGCTTTCTCAAGTTCTTTTGCTTGCGAGGGGCGCAAGTCTTTGGTGTGGGGATCTTGAGCCGCTGGGATCAAGAGGTAAGGCTCGCCAACGCCGCTCATCACCTGAGCGACCAAGGAATGTATCGGTGCGATATCTGCAACCACATCAGGTGCGGCATGCCCTGTACTTCCAAGCGTACTCCCAAGTGCTGTACATGTCATGAAAGCGGTCAAACGCGTGATTGGGTATCGCATATTAAATCCTTTAGAAACGTGTTATCTTACGTAGTAGCGTTGTGTTATGTTATAATATAACATAAATGACAAGATGAAAAAGAGAGTAGTGCTGTGACAAAAGTTATGAGCTTTAACCCCCATGATCATGAGGCCTGTACAGCGTCAGCCTTAGAAAAGGCAGACGCATATTGTCAAAAACATGCGCTTAAATTCACACCTGTCCGCCGGCAAGTTTTAGAAATTCTCTGTTCTGACCATAAAGCGCTAGGGGCCTATGAAATCCTAAAAAGGCTTGGGCCACTTGGGTTCAAATCTCAGCCGCCTGTTGTCTATCGCGCTCTTGAGTTTTTGGTGGCACACAGATTTGTGCATAAAATTGAAAAACTGAATGCCTATGTCGCCTGCATGCATCATGATACTTCCCATGTTCCTGCCTTTTTAATCTGTCGAAATTGTGAAACGGTTGCAGAGGCCCCGAACAAAGAACCAAGCGATTTAGTTGCGCAAATTGCAAAGACAAATGCCTTTACGGTCGAAAAAACAGTATACGAAGCAGAAGGCCTCTGCGTGAACTGCAAAGAGGACATGGCCGATGACGCTCGTTGAAGGAAAAGACATCTGCGTGCATCTTGACGGACGGCTTGTGCTGGATCGTGTGAATATTTCTGTAAACAAAGGTGAAATCGTGACGTTGATCGGGCCAAACGGCTCAGGTAAATCTACACTGATCCGGTGCATTATCGGTTCTGTCTTGGCAAGCTCAGGATCGCTTAGACGTCAATCGGGGATCAAAATAGGCTATGTGCCGCAAAAACTCATGATTGATGGGACGTTCCCGATCACGGTAGAGCGGTTTTTGAATTTACCCAAGGCCAGCTCAGGAGCAAACATAGATAAAGCTCTGTCCGACACAGGCGTTTTATCTCTCAAAAACAGAAATGTGACCACTTTGTCGGGCGGTCAATTTCAACGGGTTATGTTAGCGCGGGCCCTGTTAAACAATCCAGATTTGCTCATTTTAGATGAAGTTGAGGAGTTCTGATCATTGGAGCGGGGGGAG
>WTIQ01000180.1 GCA_011525185.1 Paracoccaceae bacterium
CCTTAACACCACCCTCATAGAAAAGCTCTGTTCGAAGGGGTTCTGCGGGGCGCTCATCCTCAAGGATAATTTTCACCCCCGAATTCAAAAAGGCCAACTCGCGCAGACGCTTTTCGAGTGTTTCAAAAGAGTAATCCAAATTTGAAAACGTACCAGTTGAGGCGAGGAAACGCACCTCTGTCCCTTTTTGTCCATCCGCGTCCCCGACCACCTTGAGATGCTCGCTGGTTTCGCCATGCTCAAACTTTGCGTAATGCTCTTTGCCATCACGCCAAATCCGTAATTCCAGCCACACCGAAAGCGCATTCACAACCGAGACACCCACACCGTGCAAGCCCCCCGACACCTTGTAGGAATTGCTGTCAAACTTACCGCCAGCATGGAGCTGGGTCATGATTACTTCGGCGGCAGAGACTCCCTCTTCCTCGTGAATATCAACTGGAATACCGCGACCATTATCCGCAACAGAGACACTGCTATCTGCATGTATTTTGACCCGAACAAAGTCGGCATGACCCGCCAAAGCTTCATCAATGCCGTTATCCACGACCTCATAAACCATATGGTGCAGACCGCTGCCATCATCGGTATCACCGATATACATCCCGGGGCGTTTGCGAACCGCTTCTAATCCCTTGAGAACCTTGATAGAATCAGCGCCATAATCAGTTGTGTTTTGCTCGTTATCGGACATTCATTGTATCCTTATTTTTCGCACATAACTATACCTCTTTTGGTAAGTATTGTCACGTGCCTGAGGCAATTTTTCTTGCTTAATTCAATGGGATAATAAGACCAACGGCAATTAATAATACACCTGAAATCTGGTTCAATCTTCGCCTTGCATGCTCTGACTTTAAAATCGCCTGCATACGAGCCACAATAAGGACGAGCATTATGTTTCCTAGGAAAGGGACCAAAGCAGAGGCAAGGACAATGAGAGCCATGTCAATTCGATTAAGAGACGTCAGATCGAAAAAACCAGGCAAAAGGCCCATATAAAATAAAATCGCTTTGGGGTTGCTTAGGATGACCGCAAGCCCCGCCACAAAACCAGCTAATGCCCCCGATTTTGTTAAACGGTTGTTTGTACGTATGGGTTTATCCGCCTTTAATACCACCTGAAGCCCCATATACAAAAACATCCCGCAGGCAAACCACTTTAGAAGGGGTAAAAGCGCGTCGAATTGCGCTGTAAGCGCGGCAAGACCCATAATGGCAAGAAAAGGCCACAGAATGTCTCCCACGACCACTCCCAAAGCCAAGGGCAGCGCAGACCATGCGCCACCAGACAATGATCTCGCCAAGAGAGCCAGCCAAACAGGACCTGGGGTCAAGAACAGAATAAAAAGGCCGCCGCAGTAAAATACTAAGTCAAGAATAGAGAGTGTCATGTCAGCTTTTGTTCAAATGTTTCACAACGTTTGCTCAATGCAAGATGACCCATCAACATCCATCACATTTACATATTGCGCATCAGCCTCAAACTCTTGAAAAATCTCGCGTTCGGTTCCCGTGAGCCAAGCTTGTAGACCTAAATCCGTAATTGCCGCATAGAGTGAGGCCCGTCTTGCTTTGTCTAGATGAGCAGACACTTCATCCAATAAAATCAAAGGAGAAATATTGTGGACCTGTCGCAGTGCGCGCGCATTTGCAAGTATGATTGACACCAATAATGCTTTTTGTTCTCCAGTCGAGCAATCTGCTGCTGGGATGTCTTTTGCGGCATAAACTCCTGTTAAATCCACCTTATGAGGGCCTACAAGGGTGCGACCTGCCATAAGGTCTCTCGCGCGAGATGCAGACAGCGCCGCACTCAAATCACTTTCCGTGGCTAGAACCTCACCCTCCGCAACACTGAGAGATAACAAGGCATGGGGAAAATCATCCCCTCCATTATCTTGCGCGGATTGGATATAGGCAACGGCCTGTGTACGCGCCTCCATAATCTCTTGCCCCGACGTCGCCATTTGCTTTTCTAGCGCAAGGTACCACGCTGGGTCACGAATTTGCTCCTTGAGCAGCCGGTTGCGTTCGCGCATCGCTTTTTCGTATATGACCGTATTTTGTGCGTGTCGCGCAAAAAAACTAAGGGCTATTCTATCGAGAAACCGTCTGCGCCCTTCGCTACTTTCGATCCAGAGACGATCCATTGCTGGTATAAGCCAAAGAACACGAAGATATTCTCCGAGTTTCATCTGGCTCATATTTTTGCCATCAATTTTGACGTCTCGTGCCGCGCCCTGCTCTGAGCGCGTCACGATTTCATTGACAGTATCCTCTGTTGACGTAGTCGCCGTAATTTTCCATCCCAAATTCTCTGGATAGCGCATCATACTATGCGCGGCCGCCCGCCGTAGGCCTCGACCAGGCGATAAGAGAGACACGGCCTCTAGAATGTTTGTCTTTCCAGAGCCGTTGGCCCCCATAATGGCAATAGGACGAGAATCTAAATGTAACGTCGTATTTTGATGTGATCGAAAATGCGACAACGCAAGCGAGCTCACAAACCCCACAACGCGAAATCCTTACAGCAATCGATAAAAAGTGTGGCGTAGGCTAAGCCCAAGCATTACGACTACACTCGCATCGGCATAACTACATAAATCGCAGAGCTATCGTTGCCCTCTTGCATCAGCGTTGGATCGCCCGCTGAATTGAACATAAAAACAGCATTTTCACGATCCACTTGGCTCGCAATTTCTAGCAAATATTTCGCGTTAAAGCCGATATCTAGCTTTTCGTCATCATATGCGACGACCAGCTCTTCCTCTGCAGTCCCGCTATCCGGAGAATTCACAGATAAAACAAGCTTATCACTCTCGAGCGAGAGTTTTACAGCGCGAGAACGCTCGGACGAGACTGTTGCGACCCGATCAACGGCTTTTGCAAATTCACTCGCATCCACCTCTAGTTTGCGCGTATTTCCTTGGGGAATGACCCGCGCATAATCGGGAAATGTGCCATCTATTACTTTGGACGTCAGGGTGATTTCCGAAGTCGCAAACCGTACCTTTGTCTCTGAGACAGACACTGCAATTTGCGTGTCATCGTCTTCGAGCAACTTACGCAGCTCGCCCACCATCTTACGAGGAACGATCACCCCTGGCAAATTTTGGGCACCCTGAGGCATCTCGGCATCGACGCGCGCAAGCCGATGACCATCTGTTGCAACGCATCGCAGCATGGTGCCATCCACCGTTTCAGCCGTGTGCATATAAACACCGTTCAAGTAGTAGCGTGTTTCTTCGGTCGAAATGGCAAACTTCGATTTATCGAACAAACGCCGCAACATTGGCGCCTTCGCGGTAAAGTTGGCTTCATATTCCGTTGAGGCCATAACGGGGAAGTCTTCTTTTGGTAATGTCGCAAGCGAAAAGACGGATTTTCCAGCCTCAACACTCAAACGCCCTTTCGCTGCATCATCACTCAAAGTCACAAGCGCACCATCTGGCAATTTTCGCACGATGTCATGCAATGTCACCGCAGATACTGTCGTCGAGCCAGAGCGTTCGACCTGCGCAATCACTTTGTCCAGAACCTCAATATCTAAGTCAGTAGCACGAAACTGGGCATGCCCACCCTCTGCCTCAATCAGCACATTGGCCAAAATCGGAATTGTGTTTCTCCGCTCCACGACAGATTGTGCCTGTGATACGGCTTTTAGCAAGGTGTTGCGTTCTATGCTTAGCTTCATAGCTAGTGCTCCTGTTGCCGCGACATTCTCAACCCTAAGCCCAACTTCGCGGGAGGGTGTTTTATCATGTTTCTCACAGTAGTCAAAACATTGACGAGGGCAAGCCTCCCTATAGCTTAAATGTGCTCATAAGAGTAATTGTTTTAAGCGTCCAAAGATCTTTGCAAGATTTTTAGATCTTCAGCAATTTGGTCATCTTGGTTTTTCAGACCTTCAATCCGTTTCACTCCGTGGATCACCGTTGTATGATCCCGGCCGCCAAAACGCTTACCAATTTCTGGAAGGCTGCGGCTGGTCAACTCTTTTGACAGGAACATGGCAATTTGACGGGGGCGCGCAATCGAGCGGCTCCGCTTGGGCCCGATCATATCGGACAATTTTATGTTATAGTGATCTGCGACTTTGCGCTGAATATCTTCGACACTCACCCTGCGCTCGGAGTTTCTAAGCGTATCGGCCAAACAATCTTGGGCAAGCTCCAAGGTCACATTTCTGTTTACGAGCGAGGCAAACGCAATCAATCGTGTCAATGCTCCTTCAAGAACACGCACATTCGTGGATATGCGAGCCGCAAGAAACTCCAAAACGTCATTATCTATTTCCAGAGAGGGATAGGTTACGCGTTGCAAGTCTAACTTTTTCTGCAAAATTCCAAGCCGCAGTTCATAAGTCGTTGGATGCAAGTCAACCACCAATCCAGATTGTAGGCGGCTGGTGATTCTGTCACCAAGATCACGAATTTCACCAGGGGCTTGGTCTGCTGTGATAATGATTTGCTTATTTTGATCGACGAGCGCATTGAAGGTATGAAAGAACTCCTCTTGCGTGCTTTCCTTGCCAGCAATGAATTGCACATCATCAATCATTAAAACGTCAACCGTTCTAAAAAGCTCCTTGAAATCTATCATTTTCTTTTCACGCAGGGCTCGTACGAATTGGTACATAAACTGCTCTGCGGAGAGGTAAATGACATTTAGCTCGGGACGATTTTGATGCAATTCCCAAGAAATAGAGTGCATTAAATGTGTTTTACCAAGGCCAACACCCCCGTAAAGGAACAGCGGATTAAAAGTAACGGGTCCTGCTTCTGCCACGCGCTTTGCCGCTGCATAGGCAAGTTCATTTGGCTTCCCGACCACGAAATTCTCGAAGGTAAAGCGGGGATCCAACGGTGCACCTGGGATATCACCATCCATCGTTTTGCGAGAGACTCTCTGCGAGAGTGCTGGCTCGTTCTCTTTTATCGTGGGTGTCGCTAAAGTCTTTTTACTCGCCGCTAACTCAAACGAAAGCCTTTGAATATTTTGGTCCTGCGTCGATAGATGATGCAGAAGAAAATCTCCAAAATTCTTAGATACGTAGTCACCAATGAACTTGCTTGGCACTTGTAATCTCGCAATGCCATCTTCGACAGACAGGAAATTTATGGGCTCAAACCAGTTGGAGTAATTGCTGTGTCCAACACCAGTTTTAATAGTTTCTTTTATTTGACCCCAGTTTATTGCTGACATACGTCTCGCTTCCTAACCACACAAATCACGCACCCTTAGCCACGCATCTACTCGCAAAATACCACACCAAGCGCAGACTGCGTCTGCACGCATGCGACATACACAAAATTTGATGAAAGAGAACGTAGCAATCTGGCTCACACGTAGCGGACCTTCAACACTTTATTCTCCCACCCGCGAGCCATGACTCACCCAGACTTAGTAGCAAGATATTCCTCTGTTGAGCAACAAAACGTTTCTGTTGACAGCCAAATTTTTTTAGAGAATCTCTTGCATAAAAAAAGGCGCTGTAAAGCGCCAATCTTTTAACCATATGAATTCAAGCATTTACGCGATTGCGTTTACGCGAGATGCCAAGCGAGACATTTTCCGAGCGGCTGTGTTTTTGTGGTACACACCCTTTGTTACACCCCGCATAAGCTCAGGTTGCGCAAGTTTAAGTGCACTTTGAGCAGAGGACTTGTCACCGCTTTCGATCGCTGCTTCCACTTTTTTCAGAAAAGACCGAATCCGCGAGCGACGCATTTTATTTACGGATCTGTTGCGCTCGTTCTGCCGCGCACGTTTTTTTGATTGAGGCGAATTAGCCATTTACAAGATATCCCGTTTGGTTGGGTTAAAACTTTCTGAAGTTGCGTCACTAAGAGGAAATCACTGATCTGTCAACCACCAAAGACTTAATCTTATGCACGTAACTCACTTGTCCCTAAATTGTGCTTCACGTTTTTCAATAAATGCGTTCATACCCTCTTTCTGATCTTCCGTGGCAAACAAAGCGTGAAAGAGCCGACGCTCGAACAAAAGTCCTTCTTTTAAGGTCGTTTCAAAAGAACGGTGCACCATTTCTTTCACGGCCGTTGAGGTTATCAACGATTTTTCGGCGATTTTAGACGCGGCTGCCATTGTTTCGGTCATCAACTTTTTTGATGGAACAACGCGACTCACGAGACCACAGCGCTCTGCCTCTTCTGCATCCATAAAGCGTCCCGTTAGGTTCATGTCCATTGCCTTGGATTTTCCCACGAATCGCGCGAGGCGCTGCGTCCCGCCAAGACCTGGCGAAACCCCAAGATTAATTTCTGGCTGCCCAAATTTTGCGGTATCAGAGCAAATGATAAAATCACACATCATGGCGAGCTCACAACCCCCGCCAAGCGCATAGCCTGACACGGCCGCAATGATGGGTTTGCGAATGCGTGCAATTGTATCAGAGGCTTCGGTGAACATATCCTCCATGTAAGCATCAACAAAGCTCTTGGTGCTCATCATCTTGATATCAGCACCAGCTGCGAACGCCTTCTCCGATCCCGTGATAACGATACATCTGGTTTTTGAATTTTTCTGCGCTGCTTGGAGCGCGTCACATAATTCGCTGAGCAACTGCTCATTCAGCGCATTTAAAGCATCTGGTCTATTTAATTTGATGAGGGTAGTGTGATCTACTAATTCGACGACGATCGTCTCATAAGCCATACGATAGCTCCTTTATCGCGAAACACATCCCAGCGGTTTCGCACGTAATGAAATTTACTGTCCAGCGATTGTCGGTGGTTATTTTTGACAAGAGGGACAGTAAAAACTTGATCTGCCAGATTGCACGATACGCTTGATGTGTCTTGTGCAGTTGGGCGACTTGCACGGCTTCCCCTCACGCCCGTAAACATAAAACTTATGCTGGAAATATCCTAATTCTCCCTCCGCATTGCGAAAATCCTTTAGAGAGGAGCCGCCCGCCTCAATCGCGTCGCGCAGCACATCCTGAACATGAGGCAGAATGCGGTTCAGTCGCTGATGGGAAATCTTATTCGATCGACGCGTCGGAGAAATTCCCGCACGATAAAG
>WTIQ01000285.1 GCA_011525185.1 Paracoccaceae bacterium
TTATTTCAAGCAAAGTTGCGCCCAGATTAACAAATCTGTGTGAATTGACCGTGAGGCCTTTCCCAGCCAAAAAATCAGGTAGAATTTTCATTTGACAAAGAGACCAAAGTAATCAAAGGCTTAAAGCCAGAGTGTTCCCCGCCGAAGCGGGGAGGATCAGGCGGTACACTGTCGTCTAGGTGCGCTGCTGTATTGAAGAAAGTAGAGGGCTGACAGTTGGCGGTCAGCCCCAGCCAGTGCGAGATAATGATACCCAAGGCCAACGGGTTCTCGAACCGTACTACCGTTAAACTCTAACACAATCGGGGAAATGAAGCAATAATGTCCAGCACACGATGTTCCCAGCTCACGCAGGGAGAGACGTCTCCATAATAGAAAGCGATCGCAAAAATACCCCGCCCAATGCCGACACCGAGCCGCGCTTATCGAAGCAGGCGCAGCTCTTATTTCTAAATTACCCCAGTTATGGATAACGCACTGCTACCGCTTTGTTTTCAAGACATATTTAGAGCTCGCTCCATGTGTCTGCTCGGGTGGGCACAAATGTGCCCGCCGTGGGGCGGGCGGACACATGCTGAAATGCAAAGCATTTCAGGGCGATAAGTGACTTCTGGCATCTCCTTACCCATAATTCGGGCTAATTTAGAGGAGCGTTATGCCCGCATATTTGCGCCATTTGCATCATAGATGGGAGCGCCGAGTACTTTGGCCTTGTAGAGTTGACCGAGAATTTCCACTTCAAGCTCTGCTCCTGCTGTGGCGCAATCGGATGAGACATAGCCCATGGCCATAGAGGTTCCTGCGTGGTGCGCATATCCGCCTGAGCTTACGTAGCCGACGGCCTCTCCGTCTTTCAAAATGGCTTCATCGTTTGACACATCTATGCCTTCGGCTTCCACCGTCATCACAACGAGCGCGCGTGTTGTGCCCTGCTCTTTGATCTTTTGCGTTGCTTCTTTGCCAACGAAGTCCTTTTTCCAGTTGATAAAGGCGTCCATCCCGCTTTCAACCGCATCAAAATCGGGGCGGTAGTCAAGCGTCCAGACCCCCCATGATTTTTCAAGCCGCATCGACATCAAGGCGCGTGCGCCGTACCACGCATAGCCAAGCTCTGCGCCTGCGGTTTCAATTTCGCTTGCAAGACGCAAGAGATATTGAGGTTTGCAATAAATCTCATATCCCAGTTCCCCGCTAAAGCTGATCCTGTTTAAGATCACAGGCACGCCCCCGACATAGGTTTGCCGCACATCGCGGAAAGCGAGCGCTTGGGCTGAGACATCCTCGCGCGTGATTTTTTGCAAGAGATCGCGTGATTTAGGGCCACTGAGGGCAATACCATGCCAGTCATCTGAGACATTTTGATAGGTGACGTCTTGGGGGAGGTTCTTTTCAAAGTAACGACGATGGGCTTCTTGCATCGCGCCCGAGCCAAAGAGCATAAAGTGATCTTCGGCCAAACAGGCAACTGTTAAGTCACCGTATAGTTTCCCCTTTGGAGTGAGCATTGGTGAGAGGGTCAAACGGCCCTGTTTTGGGATATACCCTGCAAGAAGGTAATCGAGATAGGCCCGTGCCCCTGCTCCTTTGAACTCATGTTTGGCGAAATTTGCAATTTCGATCCCCCCAACGGCTTCGCGGACGGTTTTGACCTCGCGCGCCACATAGTCGTGGCTTCTATTGCGGTCAAAACTTGGGTCTTCATGAGCGTTTTCAGGACTTCCTGCGAACCAAAGCGCATGTTCAAGACCAAAGCTTTGGTCCATCACAGCGCCCCTTGCAACGAGGCGATCATAAAGCGCGGTGGTCTTTTGCATGCGCCCCTTGGGGAGCGTTTCGTTTGGAAACGTCATGACAAAGCGGCGTTCATAGTTTTCCGTACTCTTCACGGTGCCCCAGTCTGGCGTTGCAAATTCGCCAAAGCGTGCAACATCCATTGCCCAGACGTCAATCGAGGGTTCGCCATCGATCATCCATTCCGCCATAGTGAGACCGACGCCACCGCCCTGACAAAAGCCTGCCATGACCCCGACCGCAACCCAATAATTGCGCATGCCAGGGACGGGTCCGATCATCGGATTTCCGTCGGGACCAAAGGTAAAAGGACCGTTGATTGCATCTTTGATCCCCGCACTGGCAAGGGCGGGTATTCTCTCAAACCCCAGTTCAAGGCGATCTGCAATGCGTTCTAAATCGGGTTGAAGCAATTCATGGCCAAAGTCCCAAGGGGTGCCATCCACTTTCCACGGTGTTCCCTTTGGTTCATAGGTTCCAAGGAGCATGCCCTCACGCTCTTGGCGGAAATAGATATTAGCCTCGTAATCAATTCCGCAGGGCAGGCGTGTGGGATGGTTGACAACACCATCGATTTTTTCGGTCAAGAGATAGTGATGCTCCATTGGTTGCACAGGCAGGTTGACGCCTTGCATATGGCCCACTTCCCGTGCCCATAGCCCGCCGCAATTGACGATATGTTCCGCATTGATCATCCCCTTGGGCGTTTTGACATCCCAACTCCCGTCTGGGCGCTGCGTTGTGGCTGTCACAGGAGTGTGGGTAAAATACTGTGCTCCGTGCACACGGGCTGATTTGGCAAAGGCATAGGTGGCACCCGAGGGGTCAAGGTCTCCATCCTGCTCATCCCAAAGTGCTGCCAAATAGTGGCTTGGATCAATCAAAGGGTGGCGTTCTGCTACTTCTTTGGGACTGATAAATTCTTGATGAAGCCCCATATACCGCGCTTTGGAGCGCTCACGCTTGAGATAATCGTACCATGTTTTGTTCGAGGCCAAATAAAAGCCGCCCGTCATATGCAAGCCCACAGAGTGCCCCGATGTTTCTTCAATCTCTTTATATAAATCAATCGTATAGCCTTGAAGTCGGCTGATGTTGGGATCGCTTGAGATTGTGTGAATTTGGCCCGCCGCATGCCAGCTTGAGCCCGATGTCAGCTCGTCTCTTTCCAAGAGAACCACATCTTTCCATCCAAATTTTGCAAGATGAAACAAAATCGAGCAACCAACAACGCCGCCTCCGATCACAACGACTTTGGCGTGAGAGGGGAGTTTCTTCTCTGGGTTCGTTTCGTCTTTTTGGATGTCTGGCATGTTTATCAATCCTTTCTATGGGTAATGCTGGGCTCAATACCATGCGTCGGGGAGTTCGGATTTTCGCTTGGCAACAAAATCTTTCAGCGCCTCGTCTGTGGCTTCATCTATAGGAGGGGCTTCGTAGCTGTTTAGCAGGTCATTCCACCGATTATAAGCACGCGTGCGCATGTCTTCACCGCCGTTTTCTTCCCAGCTTTCGACATTTTCGCTATCGCTTAGTTTTGGTTCATAAAAGGCGGTTTGGTAATTGCGCATGGTATGAGCTGATCCGAGGAAGTGACCACCAGGGTCAATTTCATCATAGGCATCTTTGGCAAAAGCATCCTCAGAGATGTCCAAGCCGCCAAGGAGCTTTTGATAGCTGCCAAGCCGATCTGCATCCATCACAAGCTTTTCAAACCCAGTGCAGAGCCCGCCTTCCATCCATCCGGCCGCATGCAGCACAAAGTTGGCCCCTGCAAGCATGGTCGAGTGCATGCTATCTGCACTTTCATAAGCGGCTTGAGCATCTTCGATCTTGCTCGCGGTGAGCGACCCTCCGCATCGCAGCGGCAGCCCAACACGACGGGCCATTTGTCCAATGACGTAGTTTGATAAAACGGGTTCGGGCATTCCAAAGGTTGGAGCCCCTGATTTCAACGACATAGAAGAGAGAAAATTCCCAAGCACAAAGGGCGCACCCTCATGCACCAGTTGAGCATAGGCACAACACATCATCGCTTCTGCCATGGCTTGGGTGACCGAGGCAGTTGTCGAAACAGGTCCCATAGCACCAGAGAGGATAAAGGGCACAACAACTATCCCCTGGCCCCTGCCGCAATAAACACGAATGGCCTCCGTGACGACCTTGTCCACCAAAAGGGGCGAATTGGTATTCACATTGCCCATAATCACGCAATTGTTGTCGAGAGTGTCCTTACCATGTAGAATTTCCGCCATATCCACACTGTCTTGAGCGCGGCTCATTTCGGTGATGGCGCCGAGGTGCGGTTTGTCCCCGTAGCGCATATGGCAGTAGACCATATCGAGGTGACGTTTGCTGACTGGAACATCGCAGGGTTCCACGATCACGAGGCCTGAATGATGGAGCGAGGGCAGCATATGGACCAGCTTCACGAGCTTTTCAAAGCTCTCCATATCTCCATATCGGCGCCCTTCTTTGAGATCACGCACAAAAGGAGCGCCGTAAATCGGGGCAAAGACTTGATTATCGCCCCCGATCACGACCGAGCGTTCGGGGTTACGAGCCAATTGTTTAAATTCGCGCGGCGCTTTTGCACAGAGCGCACGTATCCAATCCGCGGGAGCTCTAACGATGTCCCCCTCAATCTTAGCGCCCGCGTCTCGCAAAAGATCAAGAGCTTGGGGGTCATCACGAAACGCGATGCCAACATCCTGAATGATCCAATCGACTTGGCCTTCAAGCTTGACGATGGTTTCCTCATCCAAGGGATCGACATGGGGCAATTTGCGATTGATGAAGGCGGCTACAGGAGCCAAGGCCGCCTGAGATTGAGTATTGCGCCCACTGCGCGTACGTCGTGCCATAGTCTGCATCCTTTGAGTCTATAAACACACGTTATTTACGCAATTTCGCGAAATATGTTTCAAACGAGACATTTTATAGAAAGTTTGCGAATGCGACAAAATGGCTGGGCCGTCAGATCACCTTGCGAGGCGTTGAGCGCTTAGGACTTGCCCTCACGCCAGCGATTGACAATCGGGTAGCGCCGATCAAGCCAAAAGGCCCGTTTGCTGAGGCGTGTTCCAGGCGCTGATTGAAAGCGTTTATATTCGCTAATATACAAGAGGTGTTCCACTCTAGCGGCTTCGTCGCGCTCAAAGCCTGCCGCAATACAGTCCTCTAGAGAGCCGTCTTGATCGACAAGAATTTCAAGAATGGCATCGAGAATAGGATAATCAGGAAGGCTATCACTGTCCTTCTGGTCTGGGCGAAGTTCAGCGCTGGGTGGTTTTTCTATGATTGAGACGGGAATGACTGCACCGCTTGGCCCCTTCATCCAAGGCCGATGGTTTGCATTGCGCCAACGGCAAATCTCAAAAACGCGGGTTTTATAGAGGTCTTTGATCGGATTATAGCCCCCAGCCATATCGCCATAAACGGTGGCATAGCCCACAGCAACTTCTGATTTATTTCCTGTGGTGAGCAGCATTTCCCCGAATTTGTTAGACAGCGCCATAAGCAACAACCCCCTGAGGCGGGACTGGATGTTTTCTTCGGTCAAATCTGCATCAAGGCCTTCAAAGAGGGGTTGCAGCGTGTTTGTAATCGCACTGCGCCCTTCTGAAATGGGGACAGTGTCGTATCGACAGCCAAGCGCCTCTGCCAGCTCTTGGGCATCTTGAAGTGAGCCTTGAGAGGTGTATTCCGAGGGGAGCATGACACAGCGCACATTCTCCGCGCCAAGTGCATCTGCGGCAATGGTCGCCACAATCGCACTATCGATGCCGCCAGAGAGACCAAGGAGCACCTTTTTAAACCCAGTTTTTGCACAGTAATCCCGCAAGCCAAGCGTCATGGCCTGATAATCCGCTTCAAGGGTGTCGGGAATATCTGCGATCTGACCTGCCTCAACGCTCCAGCCCTCAGCCCCTTGGGTTAAGGAAATATGTTCGATACACTCTTCAAACATAGGAAGGTGAAGCGCCAGAGCGCCACCACGATTAAGAACAAAGCTGCCTCCGTCAAAGACCTGATCGTCTTGGCCCCCAACCATATTGAGGTAGATTAGGGGAAGGTCGCTTTCGACCACGCGGGACACCATATGATTGATCCGCTCATCCCTCTTGCCGCGGTGATAGGGCGATCCGTTTGGAATAAGCAAAAATTCAGCGCCTGTTTCCTCTAGAGTTTCGACCACATCTTCGTGCCAAGCATCTTCGCAAATCGGGCTGCCGATGCGGGACTGTCCCACAGAATAGGGTCCAGAAATGTCGCCACTGTCAAAAATGCGCACTTCGTCAAAGACCGTTTCATTAGGCAGGTGATGTTTTTCGATCACAGAGCGGATCTTACCAGATTTTAGAATAAAATATGCATTAAACAACTTGCCATTTTCCGCCCAAGGACCACCAATCCCCAGCGCGGGTCCATCGGCGCAGTCTTTGGCTAGGGCGTGAATGGTTTCTATAGCTGCCTTATGAAACGCCAGTTTTTGAACCAAATCTTGCGGATTATATCCCGTGATGAACATCTCTGGTAGGGCAACGAGATCAGCGCCTTCCGCCTGACCTGCCAGCCACGCTTTTCGTGCTTTTTGCGCATTGCCCCCAAGATCGCCAACTGTCGGGTTCAACTGACCAAGGGTCACTTTGAATGTCGCTGCCATCGCATTAATCCTAATCCATGGGAGATCACATAGCAGAATACGCGCCATGGAAAAGGTACAAATCGAAAAGATGCAAATGGAAAAGATGCAAAACGACGATTAAATCTCTTCGACCTGAAGAACACCATCCAAACTTTTGAGCGCCCCTTTGATCTGCGGGTTCATGGGAAACTCCTCCCCTGCATCCAAGGTAACTTCGCCCTCAAGGGTTTCACCCATGAGGCAAAATTGTAGTGGTCCTTTGGGCAGATGCTTCATGGTTTGGCTTGCATCGTTGAGCACGGTCGCAATATTTGCAAAAGCTTCAGATTTTGTCACAAAGACCTTGAGACCCATCGCTCCCGCCCCTGCGAGGGTCGCATCAATCGGTGCCACAGAGCGACCTAGAAGTTTTAACTGATCTGCTTCGAGAGAGGCCTCAACGGTCACCAAAACTTTGCTGCCCGTTTCGAGGTGATCGCGCGATTCTTCCAGCGCTTCGGAGAAAA